>CAZJEW010000006.1:0-44507 GCA_964545285.1 uncultured Clostridium sp. | reverse complement strand
CATAGGTATGAGTTTAATAATAAATATAAAAAAGTATTGGAAGACAATGGAATGATTTTTTCAGGAATCAATGAGAAAGCTGATTTGGTAGAAATAATTGAATTGCCTAAACATAAACATTTTATTGCTTGTCAATTTCATCCTGAATTTAAAAGTAGACCAAATAGACCACATCCTTTATTTGATTCATTTATTAAAAGTTCAATAAAATAATATATTTATTGTAGAAAAAATGATATAATGTATTTATTATAGGAGGCAATCATGAAAATTCCATTAAGGTATCAAGTATCTGAATTTGATTGTGGTACAGTATCTTTATTAAATGCAGTTAGTTATTTATTTGAAAGAAAAAATATACCAGTAGAATTAGTAAGATCAATACATTTATACACTATAGATTGTTATGATTCTGCTGGATATAAAAGTAATGATTGGATGGCAAATGAATCTATAAGTAAAATGTGCAGTTGGATTACTAATTGTTCTGTAAAAAATGACTTTAAATTAGATTGTGTTTATTTAGCTGGAGAACAGGTAACATATGACAATTTAATCAAATGTATTAGAAAAGATGGTGTCGTTTTTATTAAATGTTGGAGGGAAGAACTTCAATATGTAATTATTACTAATATGAATGAATTAAATACATATGTATTCGATCCATATTATCAAGATGATGATGCATATGATAAAGACGAAGAAGTTAGAATTGTTCAAAGTAAACCATTTGATTATAATAGAATTGTTAGAACTGATAGATTGTTTTCTGAAAATCATAAAGATTTTTGTTTAGGTTCTATAAAAAATAGAGAATGTGTTTTGATGAATAGAAAGGGTAAATAAAATGAAGAAAATATTTAATAAATTCATTACGATATCAATTGCAACTTGTATATTATTTCTTATTGTAGGAATAATATTAATGTTTTATCCAGATGTTTCATTAAGAGTTATTTCATATTTAATAGCTGGATTATTATTAATAATTGGATTAGTACTAGTATATAATTATAAGGGAAGTATTTTGTTAACAAATTTTTTAACTGCTGGAGCATTAGCGATGATTCTTGGAACAGTATTGTTGATATATCCAAATTCATTGGTTACTTTAATACCAATTATGGTTGGAATATGGATGTTAATTAATGGAATAATTAGCATCCAAATATCAATAACATTAAAAAAAGTTAAATATGATGGTTGGATAGTAACAACATTATTATCTATTATGTCAATAGTATGTGGATCATTAATAATAATTAATCCACAAAGTGGTGCGGAAGCTTTAACTACTTTTTTGGGTATCATGTTAGTTATTTATTCTGTTACTGATATAATGAATTTAACAATTTTTTATGTTAACACTAAAAAAATAGTAAAATTGTTAGAAGACTAATTTACTTGTAAACATATTGATTAAAGAATCAATATGTTTTTTTATGTGATATAATTATTATGGAGGATTGTATGGAAAAAAATATAAATTATAATAACAATGATAATTTATCCAATAATGAAGAATATGATCCTGTAAAAATCTTTTATGAAATGATAATTCCGGAAGCAGCTCAAGCAAAAATTACTGCAAATGATTTTGAATTATTAATAGCATTTAATACTATTATCGAAGAAGATAAAAAGAAATATGAATTTGATAAAGAAGATATCAAAGGAATCCTTGTTCCGACATTGTATATTAAGGATAAAAGAACATTTGAATTAGCTCTGAGAAGGTACTTTAGTGTTGCATCTAAATATTATACTAATGAAGCTATAGTAATTTTATCTCTTTTATTTGTTGATGCATCAACAGAAGATTATAATAATCCGGTAGAGTTCATAAATAGAAAAACCAATTATTTATTAAATGCGCAAAGCCAAAGTCAATTTTTTGCTTTAGGATATTTAGATACACTTGGTGCAGATTTATTTATAAAACAAAAAAAGGCATCTATTTATTTAGAGGCACCTATGGAATTTATTCCAATATTAACTCCAACAGAAAATGCTAGTGGATATAATTGTTATAATTTTCCAGCAATTAGATATGGTATTGATGGTGATACTGCTTATATATATGCAGTACAAAGCAAAAGAAAAAGTAAAAATGAAGAAAGTTTTCAAAAAGAAATAAATAGAAAACTATATAAAATTGGTGAAGGGTTCGATTCTAAAAAAGATAATTATGAAACTTATGGGGATGGAAATCTAAAGGATGTCTCTGCTTCATTCGTTGTTGCACTTACTATATTTTTGGGTTATTTAAATAGCATTGGAATAAATAATATCAAAATATTACCATTAAGCATATCAAGCTGGAATAATAAGAGGCTTTCTAATATTAGAAAAAACTTTGATACTGATGGAAATAAAGAAACTTTAGATGAAATTCAAAAAGAGCATGATGCTATTCAAATGAATATTACAAACAAATTAATTAGAACTTTTTTAAGAATTTGTCATCATTTTGATAGTATTAATGTTACATCATACCCATTTGAAAATGATAGCTATTTGCAATTATTTAACAATGGTGAAAATGAATGTAATAATTCATTATTAAGGGATGTATATAGTTTAAGTGCAAGTTATGGAAGGAGTAAGATATTATAATGTTGGTTACAAATGATTGGAAAGATTATGAATGCATAGATGCTGGTAGTGGAGAAAAATTAGAAAGATGGGGTAATATAGTTTTAAGAAGGCCTGATCCTTGGGCATTATGGACAAGTGATAGTAATAAGTGGAATAATTTTGATGCAATTTACCATAGAAATGATAAAGGTGGTGGAGAATGGGAATATATTAAAAAAGTACCTGACTATTGGACTATAAACTACAGAGATTTGAAATTTAAAGTTAGTCCAACAAATTTTAAACATACTGGATTATTTCCTGAACAAGCATCAAATTGGGATTACATAATGGATAAAATTAGTACATGTGGTAGAAAAGTTAAGGTGTTAAACTTATTTGCATATACGGGAGGGGCGACTATAGCTGCTTCATTTGCAGGAGCATCAGAAGTTGTTCATGTGGATGCATCACAAGGAATGAATGAATGGGCTAAAGAAAATGCAAAACTAACTGGTATTGAGGATAATAAAATAAGATATATTTGTGATGATTGTTTAAAATTTGTAGAAAGAGAATACAGAAGAGGAAATAAGTATGATGCTATAATAATGGATCCTCCTACTTATGGTAGAGGTCCATCAAAAGAGTTATGGAAATTTGAAGATAGTATGAATGAATTAATTGAAAATTCCATTAAAATATTAAGCGATAAACCATTATTTTTTATAGTTAATTCTTATACAAAAGGAATAACATCAGAAATATTGTATAATATACTTAAAACTAGCAGTTTATCAAAATTAAACGGTAATATTATTTCTGATGAAATTGGTATTAAAATATCAAGCAGAGATTTAGTATTATCCTGTGGAATATGTGGAAGATGGGAAAGTAATGAAAAAGATTTTTAATTATATATTTATAATAATTATTCTATTAGCTGTTGCTGTATTAATGTATGTATATATAGACACTATGTCAAAAAAGAGTGATTCTAAAGACTATACTATTGAAGATACTACAGAGGTATGTGCTCAATCTTTAGAAGAAATATATAGAACTAATGATTATATTTATTATTTACCATGTGTTAAAAGTGACAATTTATATTTAATATGGGTTGATGGAACTAAAACTAAAATGATTGATGATTTAAATAGTGGTAAAGTCAGTATAGAATCTCTTCAAAAGCATGGCTTAAAGGTGTATAAATATGAAAACGAAAGTTAATATTATTTATGAGGATAATCACTTATTGGTTGTAGAAAAGCCTATAAATGTTCCTACACAAGAAGATACTTCTAAAGACTTGGATTTACTTAATATGTTAAAAAAATATTTAAAAGAAAAGTATAATAAACCTGGAAATGTTTATTTAGGATTAGTGCATAGATTAGATAGACCGGTAGGTGGCATAATGGTCTTTGCTAAAACAAGTAAATGTGCGTCTAGATTATCAGAACAATTAAGAAATAAAATGTTTAAAAAGACATACTATGCTATAGTAATAGGTAATATAGAAGATAATAATACATTAGTTGATAAATTATTAAAAGATGAAAGAAATAATATTGTAAAAATAGATAATAATGGAAAAGAGTCAATATTAAAGTTTAATAAAATAAACTATAAAGAAAATATGTCTTTAGTTAAAATAAATTTAAAAACCGGAAGAAGTCATCAAATAAGAGTTCAATTATCTCATCATGGTTATCCATTATATGGAGATCAAAAATATAATAAAAATTCTAAAGTAGGTGAACAATTAGCATTATTTTCAAATGAAATATCATTTTATCACCCTATTACTAAAGAATTGTTAACATTTAATTTGGATTTTCCAAATATATATCCATGGAATATATTTAAGGAGGAATAATGGAAGATATAATAATTAATTTAGATATAAAAGATAAAAAGTATTTATTAAGTAGATATTGTGATGATGTAATAGATCCAGAGCTTAGTAATTATATTTCAAATTATATGATTGGAACAGATCTAAATAGTAAGGTAATTATTAATATTGATTGTAAATTTGATTTAACAGAAGAAGAAAAAAGTAGATACTCTAATATAATTTTAAAAGAATATAGTGAGAATATTGAAGAAATTAATTATGAAAAGAAAAAATCCAATATAAATAGATTGGCTTTGTTTTTACTAGGAATGTTATTTATTTCATTATCATATTTAATTGATAATACTTTGGGTCATATTTTATCTCAAGTATTGGTAATATTTGGGTGGGTTGTATTATGGGAGGTAGCTTATAGTATTATCTTCGCAGATGCAAAAAGAAATAGAACTTTAAAAAGATATAAACAATTATATAATTCAAAAATAGTAATTAATTGTGTAAAATAGAGAAGATATTATACCAAGAGTGTTTATATTTGATATAATTACTGTAGGAGAAGTTTATGGAATTTGTAAATGATACTAATTATTTAGATCAACACTTTTTGGTTGATAAAAAAGTAATAAATGCATTTATTGATGCATGTAATTTGAATGTTAATGAAAATGTTATTGAAATTGGACCTGGTAAATGTGTTTTAAGTGAAACAATTGCAAGACGAAGTAAATCTTTAATATTAATAGAAAGTGATAAAAGATTAGAACATTTTATTAATGTATTAATGGAAAAATATAATAATGTTGATGTTATATGGAATAGTGCATTAAATGTTTACTTCCCTCCTTGCGATAAAATAGTATCAGCACTACCATATTCTATTACAGAACCATTTATAGAAAAATTATTAAGATGCAGTTTTAATGAAGGTATTTTTATTGTTGGTAATAATTTTGCCACAAATGTCGCTGAAAATAAAAGTAACAAGTTGAGTTTATTGACAAATTGTTTCTTTAAATTTGAAAAATTGCTAGAAATAACGCCAGATGCGTTTGAACCATCTCCTAGAGTAATGTCTGCATTAATTAGAATAAAGAGATTAAAAAGGAACGAGTTAATAAACAATCCTAAAATGTATATAATGAGAGAAATGTTTTTTAGAAGAGGAAGAAAACTTAAAAATAATTTGATGGAATCATTAATAGAACTATATAAAGCTACTGGTAGAAAATTAACCAAAAAAGAAAGCAAAAGCATAATAGATAAATTTGAATTAGATAAAGATATTTTAAATAAAGAGATGGAACAATTATCTAATGAAGATTATGAATTAATATTAAGTAGATTAAACATTGAGTAAGAGAAATCTTACTTTTTAAGTGTTAGAGAACTATTATAATTGAAATATAGATATATTTATTGTATAATACCCGTATAGGAGTGATATTATATGTATAGTGTTAATCATGTAATTATGTATACTAATAATATCACACTTAGTTAGAATCCTTTAAGATAATAACTGGTGTGAATTTTTTTGCATGTAAATTAAAGGAGAAAATATGTTAGAAATAAGTTTGAATAAAATAAATAAGAACTATGGTTTTAATAATGTACTAAAGGAATTTTGTATCAATGTTAAAACTAATGAAAGGGTGGCTTTAATAGGCCCTAATGGTTGTGGAAAAACCACAACATTTAGAATTATTACTGGAGAAGAAACATTCGATTCTGGTAGTATTAGTGTAAGAAAAAATTCTAAAATTGGATATTTGAAACAAATACCACCACTTGAAAACGATGATATTTTAGCTAAAGATGTGTATTTAAGGGGAATAAGCGATTTAATTGAATTAAAGAATGAATTAGATCGTTTATCTAATAATATGACTTCTAACGATAAAGATATTAGAAAATATAGCCATCTTAGAGATATATTTGAAGTTAAAGGTGGATATTTATTAAATGAGAAAATTAATAAAATTAAGAATGGATTTAAGTTATCTGAAGAATTATTAAATACTTTTTACAATAAACTATCAGGTGGCGAAAAAACCATTATTAATTTAGCAAGTTTGATTCTTTCTAGTCCAGATATCTTATTACTTGATGAACCAACAAATCATTTAGACATTGAAACTCTTGAGTGGTTTGAAGAGTATTTAAAAAGTTATAAAGGTACAGTTTTAATAATATCTCATGATAGATACTTTTTGGATAGAGTTGTTAATAAAATAGTTTTAATTAATAATGGAAAAGAAGATATATATATCGGTAATTACTCTTACTATTTAAAGGAAAGTGAAAAAAGATTATTAATAGAGTTTCAAAGTTATAAAAATCAACAAAAGGAAATTAATGCTATTAACGAAGCTATTGAGAGATATAGATTATGGGGAGAAAAAAGCGATAATCCTATGTTTTTTAGAAGAATGCATGCTTTAGAAAAGAGACTTGAAAGACTTGACTTGATTGACAAGCCAATTAATAAAAAAGATTTGCCTATTGTATTTAATTCTATTGATAGGACTGGAAATAATGTTCTTAGAATTAATAATTTTACACTATGTATTGGAAATAAAGTTTTATTAGATAATGTAAATGCTAATGTTTATTTTACAGATAGAGTATGTTTAATGGGGAAAAATGGTTCTGGGAAAACAACATTAATTAAAAATATATTAAATAATACACATGATAATATAGTTATGGGTGCAAATATAAAGATAGGATATATTCCCCAAGAGGTTAGATTTGAAAATGACGAATTAAATATTTTTGATTATGTTAGAAGCTTTTTTGTTGGTAACGAATCGGAACTTAGAAGTAAATTAGTACAATTTTATTTTGGTTCTGAATCATTAAAGAAAAAAATTAAATCTTTAAGTGGTGGTGAAAAAGTTAGAATTAAATTGCTTGAATTAATTATAAAAGATATTAATTTTTTGATTCTTGATGAACCTACTAATCATATAGATATTGACACAAGAGAATTACTTGAAAGTGCATTATTAGATTTTAAAGGAACAATATTATTTGTTAGTCACGATAGGTATTTTATTAATAAAATTGCAACTAGAATAATAAGAATAGAAAATAAAAAATTAATATCTTATGAAGGAAATTACGATTCAATTAAAGATAATGTTATTAATGAAATTATTGTAGAAAAGAAAAATGAAATCAAAATTAATGGTAGCAATAGATTAAATGAATTTATTAAGGATTGCAAAATTGAAGAAGTTACAATTGGTTGTTCTAATACAAAAGTATATAAAATTAGAAAAAAAAGTAAAATATATTACTTGAAAATTTCTGATCATTTAAGTGTTGAATCAATGAAACTTGATTATTTACATGATAAAATCAAGTGCCCAGATAAAGTGTTTTATGAAAAATATAATAATAAATCATATATATTAACTAAATCATTAGATGGTGAAATGCTATGTAGTGATTATTATATAAATAACCCTTTAGAGGGAATAAAGGTATTAGTTGAAGCATTTAATGCTTTATATAGTATCAGTTATATTGATTGTATGTTTGATTCAACTACTAATTCAATTATTAGTAATATTGAATCTAATTTTAAAGATGAAAAAGTTTTGGATAAAAGGTTTTGTGATGAATTTCCTACTAAAAATAGTATGCTGAAATATTTAAAAGGCAATAAACCTAAATCTGTAATTGGATTTATACATGGTGATATGTCATTACCTAATATATTTGCTTATAATAATAAGTTTAGTGGTATACTGGATGTAGATTCGTGTGGTATAGGAGATATATATTATGATATTGTAATATGTGAAATATCAATAGAAAGAAATTATGGTAAGAAGTATATAGATGTTTTTTATGAAGAACTTGGTATTGAAAAGGATGAATTTAAAAGCAAATACTATAGAATTATGCAATTTATATAAGAAAGGATTTTATATGGAACATAAGATGAGATTATTTAAAGAACCATTTGATCAAATAAAAGATAATATTAAACATTATGAATATAGACTAAATGATGATAAGAGAAATCTTATTAAAATAGGCGATACTATAGAGTTTAGAATGGTTGACAATGAAGGAAGTAGAATAAGAGTTAAAGTGTTAGATTTATTACATTATAATAATTTTTTAGATATGTTTAAAGACACATTTAATGATTATTTATATAAGTATTATAATAGTCCTTTTGAAGCTGCTCATAGTATTAAAATATATTCAAAAGAAGAAATAGATAGATATAAATGTTTAGCTATTAGAATAGAGTTAATAAATGATTGATATTAAAAAATTAGAAGATATTGATGATATATCTGCGTATGATACATTCAAGTTATTTATGGAAGAATCTGATAAAAACGAAAATATTTATAAACATATTAATTATTTATTTGAATTACTAGGTAATAAAAGATCTTATGTTAAAGTAAGAGCAGCTTTGCTAATATGTAGAAACGCTAAATGGGATAAAGATAACTATATTAATATTAAAAATATAGATTTATTATTGAATCTATTATATGATGAAAAGCCAACTGTTGTCAGACAAGTATTAAAAGGGTTAAATGATTTAATAATTTATAAAAAGAAGTTAATTCCTATTATAAAAATTAAGGTACTAATGATAGAATATAATTCGTATAAAGATACCATGAGTAATTTAATTAAAAAAGATATTGACAATCTTTGCGATAATATGGAAAGAATAAAATGATAAAATTAATTAAACCTAAAATTAGAATAATTGATAATAACAACTTGGTTAATGCTATAAATGAATGTAATATAGTTAATAGTATTTTTGATGGAGATATTATAAATAAGAATGTTTTTATTAATAATCTTTCAATTGATACATGTATATTTAAAAATATTAAATTCGACAATATATTATTTAATAATGTCGATTTAATTGATTGTATATTTGAAAATTGTGATTTATCTAATAAAGTATTTGATAAGAAATTATTAACAAGAGTTGAATTTTGCAATTGTAAATTAACAGGATGTTCTTTTATAAATAGTTCAATTAAAGATGTTTTAATTAATGATTCTATATGCAAATATACTAATTTTTCAGAATCTAGAATTAATAACTTTATTATTAAAAATAGTGATGTGAGTGACAGCGTTTTTATGGAACCAAATGTAAAAAATATAGAATTTGATAATAATATATTTAATAGAACTGAATTTATTAAAACTAATTTAAAAGATGTAGATTTTTCTACATCTAACATTAATGGTATTTCTTTAGATATGTATTCTATTAGGAATATAGTAGTTGATTCTTTACAATGCTGTAACTTAATAGGTATGCTTGGTGTTAAAGTTAAAGACTAATGATATCTTTTAACTTCGAATCTTTCTAAGGTAATAGTTTCATTATTTGAAATATTACCTTTTTTCATAGCTATTTTTATTTGATCTTCAATAGTATCAATTCCATCTATATTAGGAAGTAATAAACCTCTTTTATATCCTGAGTTAACAATGACACCATATTTTTTAACATCAAGTTCGTCTCTACTCTCAATGGATTCAATATCACTAAGAGTATCAACGCTATATTCTAAATATTCTAATTCATTTTGTGAAACAGGTTCAAATCTATTATCAATACTACATGATTTAATAGCATTTTCAATTACTTCTTGCGCTAATGATTCGTGACAAGGCATTATAGTACCAATGCATCCTCTAAGTTTACCATATTCATGAAGTGTTACGAAAACTGCTTTTTTATTATTTATTAGTTCTTTATTTATGTTATTTGGAATTAGTAGTTTATTGCCCGTATTAATATAATATTCTACTGTTTTTCTTGCTAAAGATACTATGTTAGATTCATTATCTCTTACTTTTAGTAATCTCGTTTTTTCTTCTAACAAATATTTATCATAAAAATTTCTATCATTATTTTTTGTTGTGGGGATAAATGTGCATATTCCATATCCGACTCCGAACGTTCCTTCATATGATAACTTTTTTGAATCAATATTTATAGAATCTAATGCTCCAGCCATTATTGTAAATGATGGGTGTCCACAATTAGCAGACTCCTCTAATGTTTTATTATCTATTGTTAATAATTTGTTAAAATTTGAATTTGACATTATTTCCATAATTTCTTTGTCATATATTGGACCATATTTATTAAAACCATATGGACCGGTTTCTAACAATTTATGTGACAAATCTCCTGAAGCAATTATTGAAACTCTTTTATTTAACTTTTCTGAAACATTCTTTATTTTCATTCCTAATTTATAATGCTCAATAAGAGGCAAACAACTTACCCCTATAACAACATATTTTATGCCCTTAACATATTCATTTAAAAAATACAATGGAATCATTATACCATGGTCAAGGGTTGACGATTCTCCTAAATATCCGCACTTATTAAATTCTTTTGTTAATTCTTCGATAAATTCATTATCATATTTTAATACATACTTTGTACTGCAATCTCCAAAACCAGAAAAATCACCTTTATTTTCGTCTGGACGTAGTATATGAAAATAATCAGTATACATTGTCACATGTGGTGATATTATTATAATTAATTCTGGATTAGAGTCACTAATTAATTTGCATGCATTTTTATATGATTCTACAGTTTTTTTTATTTTTCTTTCTTTACCATTTCCAATTGTTGGTATTATCAATGGTGGATGTGGAACCATAATTGCGCTTACGATACTCATTTTGATCATCTCCTTGTAAAAATTATATCATAGATTTGAAAAAAAAATGAATTTATAGTATAATCTAACGCGTTAAGGAGTAATAGTATGACAAATTATATTGATTGTAAAAATGATTATAGTAAAAATTATTTAATTGATGCTTCCAACTGTATTAAAAATGGTGGACTTGTCCTTTTTCCAACTGAAACTGTTTATGGAATAGGTGCAGATGGATTAAATAGTAACGCAGTAAAAAACATATTTATTGCTAAAGGAAGAAAACAAGATAATCCTTTAATATTGCATGTTTCAAATAAAGAGATGATTAATACTATTGCATATTATTCATCAGAATTAGAACACACGCTCATAAATACTTTTTGTCCTGGTCCTTTTACTTTGATTATGAAAAAGAAAAATAATGTTCCTGATAATGTAACTGGTGGTTTAGATACTGTAGGTATCAGAATGCCTGATAATATAATTGCACACGACTTAATTGAATTGTCAAATACTCCAATCGCAGCACCAAGTGCAAATATATCTGGTAAGCCAAGTGGAACAAATATAGATGATATTTTTGATGAATTAAATGATAAAGTCGATTATATTATAGACGGTGGTGACACAAATATTGGTGTTGAATCTACAGTAGTAAGAGTTATTAATAATGAAATACATATATTACGACCAGGTAGAATTACTAAAAACGACTTACTTAAAATTACTAATAAAGTAATTGTTGATTCACATGTTTTAGGAGATATAAAAGAAAATGATAAAATATTATCACCTGGAATGAAATACAGGCATTATGCTCCAAACACAGAATGTATATTAGTTTATAGTTCAAATAATGAAAAATTAATTAAAAAGATAAATGAAATATCTTTAAAATATAAAAATCCGCTTGTTCTTTGCAATACTAGTAATACTAAATACTTTAGTAATTCACTTCAACTTGGCAATACAACTGAAGAAATATCTCATAATATCTTTAGAATATTAAGAAAAGTGGATTCTTATAATGCTGATATCGTAATTATTCAAGGGGTAAATATAGACGGTTTAGGACTTGCAGTTATGAATAGACTTATAAGAGCATGCTCGCATAATTATATTAACTTAGATGTTTAATTCATAATATTATCTTTGAAAATTCAAATATTAATTATGCATTGAAAATTACATATGAAGTATAATATGCTATTAATGAACTGAATAATATAAATAGTATCTTTTTATATTTACTATGTTTAGTTAATATGAAAAACAGTTAGTCTGCTTTTTTACTAAAATTGTATTTAGGTATGAATTTACTTGCAAATGATTTATTACTTTTTTTCTTTAGGTATATGGAACCAAATATTGAATATATTAGTGCTCCTATAAATCCATCTATCAAATCCTCCATGGTGTCATATAAACCGATATCTAAATAACCGTTATATTTTGAATACCAGTCCTATCCATTGACTATTAGACTGCTTATTTCAACTTTAACTGCTTTGTTTTTTCCTTCTTCATTTAAGTCGACACTATATATTTCCTGTATAAATGTATCTTTTTGCATATCTGTTTTAAATAATATATCAGAAGAAAACTCAAAGAATTCCCATAATACCAGGATAGTCATTGAAAAACAAATGGATGCAATAGTAACATATTTTGGAGATAATGTAAAATGATTATATTTATTATTGTTTAATAAATCAATTAATGATATTCCTACACCAGCTAATATAAATCCACTTACTGCATGAAGTACATTATCCCACCAAGATATTGTTAAATAATATCTTCCTATTTCGCCTAGTATTTCAGCAGAAAAGACAAATACATAAATTGATATTTCTAATGCGTTTGGAAGTTCAACTATTCCTTTTTTATTCAATAATTTTGGTATTGAAAATATTACTAATGTATAGAAACATGCAAAAGCCAAAAACCATTCTTTTAACATTATTTGTCTTACCATTACTAAAAAAACAAATAATCTAGTTAAAAAATATACAACAATGCCAATACTAATTTTTTTCTTTTCTTTTACTTCGTTATTTTTCATTTTATATTTCCTATCAATTCTTTAATATTTTCTAATGATTTATTATTCTTCTTACTATAATTGTAATTGTTTTTGTAATTACTTGTTTTTTTAATATTAAATAATACATACAAGTGAAAAGTAAATATGTTCTTTTTGTATATTCCATAATTATTTTTCTTTACAAATCTCGCGTTATATTCTTCTTGTCCTCCGATTCCCGGAATTAATAACATGAATTTTTGCATTTCTAAACATTCGGTAACAGTTGCTCCACCAGGTTTTGTAATAACTATATCAGATACTTCTAATAATTCATAAACGTTATTAATAAATCCAAAAACTTTAATATTTTTATAGTTTCTTGCCAATGCTTCAGCTTTATTTTTTAAATTTTCACTTTTACCGCATACAAACAATATTTGATAATCTAAATTTATCTTTGCTAAATTTTTTAAATATTTTAAGTATGCTTCACTTCCATTTGAACCGCCACCAAAAAATAGAATTGTTTTGATATCTTTAATATCATATTTATCTAATATTTGATTTTTAGGTAGTATATTTATTCGCAACTTTTCATTATATGGTAACCCGAAAGAATAAATATTGTTAGTATAACATTTCCTTTTTATCATGTTGTTTTTAACTATATCGTTTGCAACAATGAATATTTCGTCTTTATCGTAACTAGACATCCAAAATCTATGTATTTTATAATCTGTTACTATAGTAATTATTTTTGAATTAATTAAGTTTTCTTTCTTTAAATATGCGGCAATATTGCTTCCATAAAAATGGGTTGACAATACTATATCTGGATTAAAATCTGTATATATTTTCTTTAATTTTTCATTTTGAATAAATAATTTGAAATATAGCTTATAACTATCAAGTAAAAATAAATTATCCATTGATTTGTATGATAATGAAAAAAATGTTATAATATATTTGAGGTGAAATAATGAAAAAGTTTTTTGTTACTGGTGGATGTGGTCATTTAGGTTTAACTATTGTTGAAGACTTGGTTAGTACTGGAAATAATGTAAGGGTATTAGCTTTGCCTGGAGATAAAGGAGTTGAAAATTTACCTAAAGGAGTTGAAATATTTAATGGGAATGTGACTAGCAAAGAGGATGTTGAATCTTTTTTAAGCAACGACAATAATGATGATACAATTGTTATACATTGTGCGGGAATAGTCAGTATTGCTTCCAAATATAACCAATTGGTTTATGACGTAAACGTTAATGGTACTAAAAATATTGTTGATGTATGCTTAGACAAAAAAGTAAAAAAATTAATTCATGTAAGTTCTGTTCATGCAATTAAAGAAAAACCTAATCATGAACTAATTACAGAAGCTTCTAGTTTTGATCCTAATGAAGTTTTTGGATTATATGCCAAAACCAAATCCGAAGCTACTGCTTATGTTTTGGACGCATGCAAAAAAGGACTTAATGCTAGTGTGGTTCATCCTTCTGGGATAATTGGTCCAAATGATTATGGTCATGGACATATTACTCAATTAATTATTGATTATTGTAACGGAGGGCTTACAGCTGCAGTTAAGGGTGGATATGATTTTGTGGATGTTAGAGATGTTTCTTTGGGAATAATTAAATCTATAGAAAAAGGAAAACCTGGTGAATGCTATATCTTATCTAATAAATATGTTGAAGTAAGAACCTTATTAGATCTTTTGTCAAAGATAACACAAAAGAAAAAAATAAGTACTTATTTACCATTATGGTTTGCCAATCTAACTGCTCCTATAGCAGAAACATATTATAAATTATTAAAACAGCCACCACTTTATACAGCTTATTCATTATATACATTAAAAAGTAATTCGAATTTTTCGCATGAAAAAGCAGACGAAGAATTAGGTTATACAAATCGTGACTTTGAAAAAACATTAGAAGATACGGTTGACTTCTTAAAAATGACAAAAAGAATACATTAAAACTGATAATTAATTATCAGTTTTTATATAAAACATTTATATCAACATATCCATTTATTCCATCGACATTTCCTGTGTTGGATAGTTGCCATATATAGTAATTATTAGGATAATCAGTTGAGGATGAATAATGAGCTAACCATGTTTTGTAATTGTCTATATTCCATATTTTTTCCAAATATGAATAACTTCCATAGATCATTCCTTTGTAATTACTTTTATTTAGTTCTTTAAAAAATTCTGTTGCTGCATTATTTAAATCAGTGAAACTCATTTTGTAGTTGTTAAAGTTACTCCAGTCTTCCCAATCAAATGCAATAGGTAATTCTAAAGTTTCTCCATCTAATGATTCAACAATCCATTTAGCTTGTTCTATTGACTCTTTTGTTGATTTAGCATATGAATAAAAATATAAACCAACAGGAATATTAGCATTTTTTGCGTTTCTTAAATTATCTTTAAATTTTGAATCATACACTAGTTCTCCATTTTTATTATAACCAAATCCAATTCTTATTATTGCAAATTCTACGCCATTATTTTTTACTTTTTCCCAATCAATGTCACCTTGCCATGATGATACATCTATTCCAATCATTGTTTTATCGGTTTTGTATTTATCTATATATTCATTAAAACTTGTTGATTTTGGGTCGGAACTATAACTTTTAGACATGCTGTTTTTAACAACAAGTGTATAATCTTTTTCGCTTTTATTATTAGAAGAATCTATCGCGATATATTTTAAATAATATGTTCCTATTTTATTAATATCATAATCACCATCTAAATAACAATTTGGTTCTTTGTCATAATTGTCCCCACAAAGCATTGTGTTGACCAAATTAGTAGTACTTCCTTTTATAATTGTATGTGTTGTTGAACCCATTATTAATGGTGCTACAGTATCGGTTACTACATAATTAATGATATAATTATATATTTCATAATCGTTATAATATTCTACTTTAATTTTCTTATTACCGATGGATGAGGTATCTAACATTAAGCTTTCATTTTTAATCTTCGCATTTTCTAAAACTACTATATCTTTAACATATATATCTTCGTTATATTCGAAGACTAAATCATTATCTGTTTTAAAAACTGTAACAACTATTTCTTTATTATTAAGGAAATACATTGTTACAATAAATACTAACAAAACAATAAACCATATAATATAATTCTTCATATAATAGTTATAACACATTTGCTTAAAAAAGTGTATATTTATTAATTATTTATTGTTATTAAAATATTATTATTGTATAATTACCATGAGGAGGATCTGTTTATGGTATGGATTGTTATTGGTATTATTGTAATTGTTCTTGCTTTATTTATAGTAGGTAATTATAATAAATTGGTTTCATTAAGAAACAAAGTAAAGGATCAATGGTCTCAAATTGATGTTCAATTAAAGAGAAGATTTGATTTAATACCTAATTTAGTTGAAACTGTTAAAGGTTATGCTAAACATGAAAGTGAAACTTTAGAAAATGTTATTAAAGCTAGAAATAGTTTTAATGCTGCTAAAACACCAGAAGATGAGATGAAGGCAAATGGAGAATTGTCAAATGCAATTTCAAAATTATTTGCTGTTGCTGAAAGTTATCCTGATTTAAAAGCAAATGAAAATTTTACAAAATTACAAGATGAACTTAAAGAAACTGAAGATAAAATATCTTATGCTAGACAATTTTATAATGATAATGTTCTAACATATAAAAATAAAATAGAAATGTTTCCATCAAATATCATTGCTGGTATGTTTGGATTTAAACCTGAGCCTTTCTTTGAAGCAAATGAACAAGAAAGAGAAAACGTTCAAGTAAAATTTTAGAACTTACTTTTGTAAGTTCTTTTTAAAATGGAGGATAAATGAGAAATATAAAATATATTTTTGCTTTTGTTTTTACTTTTATTATCTCTATAAGTACACTAAAGGCAAATACTTTAAATTCTTTAGATATCGAAGCTACAATTGATAAAGATGGCATTGTCCACGTTGTTGAAGTATGGGATATGAATAACAGCGAGGGAACTGAAGTATATAAGCAAGAATTAAATCTTGGGGAAATGAATATTACTAATTTCAGTGTTAGTGATGAAAGCTATTACTATACAGGAGAATCTAATTGGAATGTTGATGGCTCATTTGAAGATAAAGCTTATAAATACGGTATTAATACTGTTTCTAATGGTATTGAATTGTGTTGGGGAATTAGTGAATATGGTCACAAAACATATACAATTTCTTATGATTTAGAAAATGCAATATTTTTAGTAGATGATGCTCAAGTTTTTGAAAGAAAGTTTGTTAATGCATTGAATACACCTGCTAAAAACTTCACAGTAGTTATTACTGGTTACGAAGATTTTAGTGATAGTTTAGATGTATGGGGATATGGTTATAAAGGATATGCATATGTTAATGGTGGAAAGATTTATTTATCAAATGATGAAAATACTTCTTTAAGTTCCACTGATTATGCTGTTTTACTTGTTAAATTTCCTTTAAACTATTTTGAGTTAGCAAATGAAATAAGACATGATGATATGATTACTTTTGATGATGTTGAAAAAGATGTTGAAAATGGTTCGTATGATTATGATTATGGAGAAGGAAGCAATATCATAGGTACTATTACAAATATAATTATTTTTCTTTTGTTTGATGGAGTATTTGCAGCTATTATAATTGGAAAAGAAAAGTATAAATTTGGAGAAGCTGGTAAGAAAATTAATATGAATGATATAAATGCTTTCAGAGATATTCCTTGTAAAAAAGATATATATAGAGCATATTTTATCGCACAAGCATACAAATTAAACAAAAAAAATACTGATTTCTTTGGTTCAATATTTTTAAAATGGATAGATAAGGATAAGATATCTATTGTTAAAGAAGAAAAGAAAAAATTGTTAGGTGGTACAAAAGAAGTTATCAGCGTTGACTTAAGTAAATTTGGTGAATCTGATATTAAAGTTGAACAAGATATTTATAATATTATATATGCTGCAAGTAATGATGGAATTCTAGAAGAGGACGAATTCGAAAAATATGCTAAAAACCATTACAATAAATTGTTAGATTGGTTTACTTCTGCTGAAGAGTATGGTAGAGATTTGTATTGTAGTGATTCATTAGTTACAAAAGCAGGTAGTAAGTATTTAATAGATGATAAAGTTAAAAATGATGCCATCGAACTTGCTGGTCTTAAAAAATATTTAATGGAATTTGCAAGTATGGATGAGAAAAAACCTATTGAAGTTAAATTGTGGAAAGAATATCTTATGTATGCACAGATATTTGGTATTGCTGATCAAGTTGCAAAACAATTTAAAAAATTATATCCTGAAGTTATTCAAGAAATGCAAAATAGTAATATTGATGTTGCTGATATAATTTTATTAAATCATTTCAGTAGTGCTGCTGTTGTAAGTGCTTCTTCCGCGAGAACTGCTGCAAGAAATTATAGTGCTGGTGGCGGAGGATTTTCTTCTGGTGGTGGCGGTGGTTCCTTTGGCGGAGGCGGAGGCGGAGGTACTCGATAATATTTATTTATACATTTAAAAAGTGGTTTAGTTTAACCACTTTTTATTGTCTACTATTTTAGTTACTAACATGCTTGAAGCTGTGTCTCCAACTACATTTAATACCGTTGCAGGAGCATCTATTATTGTTGCTATTATTGTTAATATTGGTAAAGCTGCAATCGGAAACCCTAGTACTGTAATTATTAGCATTTCTGATATTGTTCCTCCGCCAATTGGTACTGCTGTAACTAGTAATGTTGCTAATAATGCTACACCTAATACTTGAAAATATGAGACTGAGCTATTAAATAAACAAACTAGAAACATTATTTTAAATACACTTCCTATAATTGATCCGTCTTTATGAAAACTTGTTCCCAAAGGAATTGTTGTATCTGCTATGTCATCTGGAACGCCGATGTCTTTTGCTGCTTTAGTATTTACAGGTATTGATGCTGCAGATGAACAAGTAGCTAATGCTGTAACAGTTGGTGGAATTATATTTTTCCAATAGCTTTTAAATCCTCTTTTTCCTCCTACTATAAATGCATATAGTGAGTAAACAACGAAGTATACAAATATACAAGCTATTATATAAATTATTAATGATTTGGTATATCCAATAGCAATTGAACTTCCAAATGTACCTACTAGTGATGCAAAATAGCATCCAAGTCCTATCGGAGCATAGTACATAATAATATTTATGAATTTTTGTATTACTTCTGTTGCACTTTCAAGAACATTTAATAATGCTTTTCCTTTTTCTTTTGATAAATTAATAGATATTCCAAATATTATTGAAAATACTATTAGTGCTATCATGTTTTCGTTTGTAAGTATTTTACTAAAATTGTTAACACTTATGGTTTGAACAGTTCTTTCAAGAAAATTTACGTCTTCGGTTACAGTTTCTTCTTCGAGTGTTAACGATTCTCTTATTACTTTTGAATCATCTACATTAACTAATTTTGTGCTTCTCATAGCAAACATACCAATCAAAACACTAACTAATGATGTAATAACAAATACACCTATTATACTTCCTAAAATTTTTCCAACTCTTTTAGGTGTTTTCATTTTTCCTATTGACGTAGTAATAGTTAAAAATACTAATGGGATAATTATTACCAATAATAGATTTAAGAATAAATCTCCAAATGGACTTAAAACTGATGCTTTTTCTTTGAATATTAGTCCAATTATTGCACCAATAATAATTGAACATATTAATATAAGTGATAACTTATAATTTTTTATGAATTTTTTCATAATTTCTCCTTCTAATATAATTATATAAAACTACACTAAAAAAAGTCTACAAAACCATATCCACACCCAATCCACATCTATGATATAATATATTTATGTGGAGATATTATGAAGAAAAATTATATAAAAATGAACGAAGGCAATTATTTGTCATTGGGGAACCTTTTTAATGAAATTAAAAAAATATCTAAAGGAAATAGTGCAATGCAAAGTGAAATCTTTTGCACGTTATTTAATGTAAATGAAATAAATTCGCAAACTGTTAACAATTATTGTATTGGTATCAGAGCTATTGGAATTGAATATAAAAAGAAATATATTGATTGTTTCCATATATATAAAAAAGATAGAAGTGTATTTGTTAATACAATAATATCTCTAATAAGTATATTAGATGAGCACATTTATTTAGATGATGAAAAAACGTTAAAAAATATAAATAATAATCATAACTTATACAAATTGTGTGTAGAATTGTTAAAAATATCAAAAAAAGATATTAATGTTAATGAAAAATTTACACTTAATTTAGGTAAATTAATTGACAATAATGATCTATATGATTGTATAATTGATTTTTTAGAATATATAATTTTGGAAAATAAACAACCTATATATAAACAAGATATTAACATTAAAATAAATGAAGAAGAGTTAACAGAGTATTTAAAAATAAAATTATATGAAGGTTTTAGTCATATAAATTCCTTAAGAGAATTATCTAAAAGAGGTAATATGTATGCTTGTGCTGATTTAGGTTCTTTGGAATTCGATGGTTTGGTTGATGGAAAGCATAATTATAAAAAATCTTATTATTATTATATGATTGCAGCTGATAAGGGACATCCAAAAGCCTGTTGGATGATTGCTAATATGATATTAACAAAAAAAGTTAAATATGATTTTGATACGTTATGGAAATATTTAAATGAGTCTATAAAGCTTGGAAGCGCAGCTGGGTTAAATACTATGGGTAAATGCTATTTATTAGGAATTAATCCTAAAAATGAGTGCAATATTGAAAAGGCTAAGGATTATTTTATTAAGTCTAGTGAACTAGGTTATACTTTTGCATTTAACAACTTGGGACTATTGTGTAGTAATGAAGATGAAGCGGTAAAATATTATAAAACAAGCGCAGATATGAATGAAAGTTGGGCACTTAATAAAATGGGAGAATATTATAGAAAAAAAGGAAATAAAGATTTAGCTTACTTTTATTATAATGAATCAAATAAAGCTCCAATTGGAGAACGATGCAAATGGTCGAAGATTAATTTAAAAAAATATTTTAGCGAATAATTTAGCACTCACTATTGACAAGTGCTAAAAGATGAGTATAATTATTTATTAGGAGATGATTATATGAAAAAGAAAGAATTTAAATCTGAATCAAAAAAATTATTAGATATGATGATTAATTCAGTATATACTAATAAAGATATATTTTTAAGGGAACTTATATCAAACGCAAGTGATGCTATTGATAAGAAATATTATAAATCACTTACAGAAAAAGGAATGAGTGTTAGTAAAAAAGACTTGAAAATACACATTGAACTAGACAAGAAAAACAGAATTGTTAAATTATCTGATAATGGTTGTGGAATGAATAAAGAAGAACTTGAAACTAATTTAGGTACCATAGCCAAAAGTGGCTCTCTTGATTTTAAGGAATCTAATGAAAGCAAAAAAGATATTAATATTATAGGTCAATTTGGTGTTGGTTTCTATTCTGCTTTTATGGTTTCAAATAAAGTTGAAGTACTTTCTAAAAGTATAGATTCTGATGAATCATATTTATGGACAAGTAGCGGATCTGATGGCTATACAATTGAAGAAAGTAAGAAAGAAGAAAGCGGAACTTTAATTACTCTTTATATTAAAGAAGGAGAAGAATATGATGAATATCTCGAAGAATCAAAAATAAAATTGCTTGTTAAGAAGTATTCTGATTATATTAGTTATCCTATAGAGTTATTATGTGAACATAAAGAAACTAAAAAAGACAATAAAGATGAATTTGATACTATTTATGAAAATGAAATAATTAATAGTATGACTCCTTTATGGAATAAAAACAAGTCTAAAATAACAGATGAAGAATACAATAGTTTTTATGCTGATAAATTTAATGATTATAATAAACCACTAAAAGTAATACATTTTAGTGTAGAAGGTTTGTGCAGTTATAGGAGCATATTATTTATTCCTTCTAAAGCTCCATATGATTTTTATACTAAAGAATATAAAAAAGGGCTTCAATTATATTCAAATGGTGTATTGATAATGGATAAATGCGAAGAATTATTACCAGATTATTTTAGCTTTGTAAAAGGAGTTATAGATAGTGATGATTTATCATTAAATATTTCTCGTGAAACCCTTCAAAATGATAAGAAAGTAAAGGAAATTGCTAAAAGTTTAGAAAGCAAAATAAGTAAGGAATTAACTTCTATGCTTAGAGATGACAAAGACAAATATAAAGATTTCTTTAAAGAATTCGGTATTCAAATTAAGTATGGAATTTATAATAATTTCGGAATGGATAAAGACAAATTGGAGGATTTGTTAATTTTCTATTCTACAAACAAAAGTGATTTAATTACGCTTAAAGATTATACTACTGAAATGACTGATGAGCAAAAAGATATTTATTATGCTTGTGGTGAGTCAAATGAAAAAATCAATTTATTACCACAAGTTGAACAGGTTAAGAAAAAGGGTTATGATATTTTATATTTAACAGAATATGTTGATGAATTTGCTATTAAAGCCATTGGAGAATATGATAAAAAGGAATTCTTAAATGTTTCTGATTCAAATCTTGATTTAAATACTGATGATGAGAAAAAAGAAATTGAGAAACTTAACACAGATAATAAAGAAATACTTGATACTATGAAAGAAGCTTTGCCAGAAGTTAAGGGTATTAAGTTTACGAATAAACTTGTTAATAATGCAGTATGTTTAACTACTGAAGGTGCCTTATCTATTGAAATGGAAAAAGTTATTAATAGAATGCCTGGTACAGATAAACTATCTGCTGAAGTAATACTTGAAATAAATAAAGATCATCCTATTAGTAAGAAACTTCAAACATTATATAATTCAGATAAAGAATCGCTTAAGAAATATGCTAAAGTATTATATGCTGAAGCTAGGTTAGTTGAAGGTCTTACAATTGATAATCCAACTGAAATCAGTAATATAGTTGTTGATTTAATGTCAAAATAATATATAAAAGAAGCTCAAAATAATTGAACTTCTTTTGATTTATATGTTATAATCAATTTAAGGAGTATAGATGAAGAGAGCAATGTTTGTAATATTTATAATCATAATATTATGCAGTTGTGCAAAGGAAGAAACTTCTTTAGAGTTCAGATTTACAGATTATTATGAATATATGATTGACAATAGTGAGAATATTGAGAGTGTTACAATGGTTACTATAACTGAAATGGGAAAACTTTGTTATGATGTTACATCATATAAAGATAAACTTTATGATAATATTATCAACACTAAAATAATAGATAAAACTGATGTTGTTGTTACCGATGACGATTTAATGTATATTTTTAATTTCAATGATGGAGAAATGGTTAGTTATACATATAATGGAACTTATTTAGTATATAAAAATGAGAATTATGAGATAGATAACTATCTTTTATTAAATTTAACCGATGTAAAAGATTTAGAAATAAAATGTGAATAAAATTATTCACTTTTATTTTCAAAGTCTATTAATATTTCATGTATTATTTCTTCTTGATTACCAAGATATACTTGTTCTATTCTATCAACCCTACATTTTTCACATATTATGATTGATTTCATTTTTTCTAATGATTCATTAATATTATCATTAACAATAACATAATTATATTTTGAAACTTCATTTATTTCTTTGTATGCATTCTTAAATCTTTCTATTACTTGATCTTTATTTTCTGTAGATCTATTTATTAGTCTTCTTTTTAATTCTTTCATAGATGGTGGCATAATAAATATAAAAACTGCATCTTTTCTAATTTCGTTTATTTTTCTTGCTCCTTCAATGTCTATTTCTAGAATTACATCAATTCCTTTTTTAAGCTTCTCATCTATTTTTTCTATTGGAGTACCATAATAATTATTTGAATGTACAATAGCATATTCTAAATATTTGTTTTTCTTAATGTTTTCTTCGAATTGTGTTTTTGAAATGAAATTGTAATCTTTACCATCAATTTCTCCATCTCTAGGGCTTCTTGTAGTATCTGATATTGATATTACAATGTTATTATTATCATGTATTAATCTTTGGTTTAATGTACTTTTTCCACATCCGGATGGACCGGAAACAACTATTAATAAACCTTGCTCGTTTTCTTTTATCATATTCTCCTCCTGTGTAAGATAATTGTATCAAATTGTTTATTTAAAATCCATTGTTATGTTATAATTATTTTGGAGAGTTTAATATGGAAATATTTTATGATTCATTCGATGGATATGATTTGGAAGAGGAAATTAAAAAGATTAAGGTTTGTGATGTGGTAAATATCAGAGTAAACACTAAAGATAAAGGGATGCTTTTTTTAATGGGCATGTTATTTGCTCTTAATAAAAATATACGAATAATGAATAGAGATGAAGTTATTGATGAAGTTCAGAGGTATAAAATAGATTTAGAACAACCAACCAAGTCATTTAATTTAATGGCATATGTTTGGGAAAAGTTATGTGATAATAAATTTAATCATTCTTCTGTTAATAATAACTTTGATAGTATAATCGAGAATATCAAAAGAGCTGGTGTATCTTTTGGTATAAAAAGTAGTGAAGCAGTTCCCAATAAGATTTTTATGATTTGTCCTGTAAGAGGTGCTAGCGAAGAAGAACTTAATAAGATGAAAAAATACGTATCTGATTCAAAAAAGTGTGGATATAGTGTTTATAATCCTAATACTGATACAGTTCAAGCAGATATTTTAGGCGGGTATTCAATATGTAGACAAAATGATAGTGAACTTGGAAGTTCAGAATCAGTTCATATTTTTTATAATAGAAATAGTATGGGGAGTTTGTTTGATTTGGGTTGTGCATATGTTTATGGTAAACCTCTTGAAGTAATTAATGATAATGAACTTGTGTATGATGAAAATGATTTTGGAGATAGAATTGTTAAAAATTGGAAAAAAAGAGAACCTCTTTTATGTTTTAATTAAATAAATGTGTCCATAATATTAATGGAGGACATATGAATGAGAATTTAGAACTATTAGAGTTTGTATACGAAAATGCTGAAATGGGTTCTTATACCACTACGGATTTAATTAACAAATTAAAAGATAAGGAAAATAAAATTAAATCTCTTCTAGAAGTAGAGTTAAAGGAGTATGAAAAACATTTAAAAATATGTGAAAAAATATTGTCAAAATACGATGTTAATCCTTCAAGAAGCAGTTTAATTGCAAAAATGAGTAGCAAAATTGGAATTAGTATGGAAACAATGAAAGACAATAGCGACTCTGCTATAGCACAAATGATAGTTCAGGGTTTAACTATGGGTAGTGTAGATTTAACTAGTAAGATAGATAAATATAAAGAAGTAACTGATAAAAAAATACTAAAAATTGCAAAAAAATATTTGTGTTATCTTGAAAAAGAAATTGAAAGACTAAAAGAATATATGTAATATTCTTTTTTTTAATACTTAAAGTTTTTTAAATATTATGATATAATTTCTAATATAAGGAGTTCGTATGAAAAGTATAAAATCATTATTATTAATTATTATATTTATATTTATATTAAGTGGATGTGCTAAAGCAAATATTGTTATGGATATTGATTCTAGAGGGAATGTAACTTTAACGAATAATTTATTAGTAGACAATGGTGAATACGAAAGTACTATAGATGTACTAAAAATTGACAATGAGAACTTTTCTTATAATAATTATACTATTGAAAAAATCACTGAAAGTAGTCAAACTGGTTATAAAATATCTAAAGTTTTAGGAAGAATTAATTTTTTATCTGCTAACAATGGAGATTCAATAGAGCTTTCTAAATATGCAACTTCTACATTTGAAGAGAATAAATTATTTACATCGAAAAATAGGCTGTTAGTATATAAATATAGTGCCTATTTCACTATTGATTTAACTGATATCGATAAAGCTGCTTCATATTTACCAATAGTTAATACTGTCTCTTTTAATTATAATAATGATATAAGTAATATTAAAAGAATGAGTACTATGTCAACATCAGATAGTATTCTGTATAATAGCGAAATAGATACTACTTTTGAATTGAATTCTAAACTTAAAGTAGGAAAAAATAATGCAACAAAAAAAAGTAATGGTTCTTATATTTGGGTGCTTGAATATGGAAAGGTTAATGTAATTGAATTTGATATTTATAAACCAAATATGTCCTTTATTATCATTTTTTCTACATTAATAATTATAGGATTATTTGCTTATATATTAATTTCTTCTAGAAATAAAAAATTAAATATATACAATAAAGTTAGTGTTAGAGAATCTTTGGATCTAGAATTTAGAAACGAAAAAAGAAGTGAATATAGAGATATTAAATATAGATCTAAACATAAAGAAGTCGATCAAGAAAGATTATCTTCTATAACTGGTATCAATGATAGATTATCAAATGTTAATGGTAATATTAATGCATACTCTAATGTTACAACGCTTGATAAATTAAAAGAAGCTATTACTGGTGACAATAAAAAGAAAGACATTGTTCCGTTAAGTGAACAAGTGGATCCTAAATTTAAGCTAATAGACGAAAATGAATTAAGAAAAAATTCAGATAATAAATTTAATGTTGATGATAAAAGAAATGAAAAATAATTAACTATTTGGATCGTATAAAAGTTAAAACAATTAGTCTGTATTCTAATTGTTTTAATTTACAACATTTTATTATTGTGATATACTTTCTATATAAAAGAAGAGGGAAGCATTATGGATAATAATATAGAAAAACTAATTTTAAATGATAACAAAGAAAAAGTTTTTATTGAAGATTTAGATAATAAAAATAATAACAATGTTGAAAATTTAGTTTTTGATAATCCTATTAGTATTAGTCTTAACGATTATATAAAATTTGACATGGTATGTAAAGAATACATAAATGGTGAAATAAATATTGTTGCTTTATCGAACGTGTCTTTTAGTATTAAAAAAGGAGAATTTGTTGTTATATTAGGAGATTCTGGAGCTGGAAAGTCAACTGCTCTTAATTTACTTGGTGGAATGGATAAACCCACTTCTGGAAAAATATATGTAGATAAAAAAGAAATATCAAAATATAATGAAGATGAGTTGGCAGAATATAGACGAAAAGATGTTGGTTTTGTGTTCCAATTTTATAATTTAATTCAAAACTTAAATGCTAAAGAAAATGTAGAAATATCAACGGAAATAGCTGATAATCCAATTGAGCCATTAACTATATTAGATAAAGTTGGTTTAACAAACAGAGCAAATAATTTTCCATCACAACTTTCTGGAGGCGAACAACAAAGAGTGTCAATTGCAAGAGCAATAGCAAAAAAGCCAAAATTGTTACTTTGTGACGAACCTACAGGAGCATTGGATTATAAAATAGGTAAGCAAATATTAAAATTATTACAGGAAATTTCTAAGAGTCAAAATATTACAACAATTATTATTACACATAATTCTGCTATTTCTGCAATGGCAGATAAAATAATTACATTTAGAAGTGGAATGATTACCAACATAGAAATTAATAATAATGTTAAAAATGTGGATGAAATAGAATGGTAAAAAATGCCTTGTTAAAGGAAACAATTCGAACTATAAAGAAGGAATTTAAAAGATTCATTTCTTTGGTGTGTATTATTGCATTAGGATGTGGATTTTTTATTGGTATGAAGTGCTCAACTCCAGTACTAAAGAATACTTTAGCAAGTTATACAAATAGAACTAATCTAATGGATATTAAAATAATATCTGATATAGGTCTTACAAAAAGTGAATTAGAAGAACTTAAAAAACGTGTACCAGGGATTTTGGTAACTGAAGCTGCATATTATAAAGATGTTATAGTTGATTATTACGACTCTCAAAAAGTGTTAAGAGTAAATAGTTATAATGAAAAAAATAGTATTAACAAATTAGAATTGATTGAAGGGCATTTGCCCAATGATATACATGAATGTGTGATTCAAAGTTCAATGCTAGGCGCTGGTTATAGAATAGGAGATAACATAATTCTTAATGATAGTATTTTTAACGATCAAGATGTAACTATAGTTGGAGTTGTAACCTCCCCTTTATATATTTCAAATGATATAGGAAGAACAAATTTATTAAGTGGTAAAGTAAATTATTATATATATGTACATAGTGATAACTTCAATTATGATTATTATACATTGGGTTATTTAAAATTAGACACAAATCTAAATATTTTTGATCAAAAGTATAAAAATTTAATTAGTGACAAAAAAGAAGAAATTAAAGTAATAGCTAAAGAAATATCTAATAAAAGATTACAAAGCATTATTGATGACAATGAAAAAATTATTAATGAAATGCAAACTAAATACGATGAGGAATATAGTAAAGCACTTAAAGAATATAACGATGCTCTAGATAAAATTAATAATGCTCAAGAAAAAATCGATAATGGCTATAGTCAATTATTAACTGAAGAGGATATAAGCAATTATCTTGCTGAAGCAAAATCAAAATTAGATGAATATAAAACTCAATTGGATACAGCAAAAAAGCAAATTGATATATTAAAAGAGCAATATGATTCACTGATAGTTAGTGGTGACATTACATTAAGCTTAAAAAAAACAGCACTTGAAACAAAAATTGAAATATATAATAAACAAATCAAAACTTTAAAGGAAGAAATTGCTTCCGAAAAAAAAGAACTAGAAAATACAACTTTAAAATTAAGAATTAAAGTTTTACAAGCAAGTATTGCTAGAAAAGAGAAAAACTTATTAGATTATGAACAAGCACTTGAAACTGCAATAAATGAATTAAGTGTAATTAATAATCAATTAAATAAATCTGATGGTACATATCCACAGTATATTACTAATGCTGAAAATCAATATAATGCATTAGCTAGTGAATATGAATCTAAATACAATCAATATATTAATGCTAAAAGCGAACTTGAAAATAATAATAACAAAGCAAAAGAAGAGTTAGATTCTAATCAGAACTTATTAAATGAAAAGAGAAAAGAATTAGAAGAAGAAAAAAACAAAATTCTGAAAGAATTTGATGAGAAGCAAAAAGAAATTGACGATGCTAGAGAAGTAGTAGCGTCTTTAAAGAATAGTAAATGGAACATCTTCTCATTATTTGATAATTCAGGATATAGTCAGTATAATGATGATATAGATAGTGTATCTAATTTGAGTAAGATATTTCCAATAATTTTCTTTCTTGTAGCAGCTTTAATTACATTAACATCTATAAGTAGAATGGTTGAAGAAGAGAGAACACAAATAGGAACTTTAAAAGCACTTGGATATAAAAATAAAGAGATAATAATTAAGTATATTTTATATTCTTCTTTTGCAACGCTAATTGGCTTTGTTATTGGTTCTGTAATAGGATTCACAATTATTCCGATGGCTATTTATAAAGTATATTCTCTTATGTATAAATTACCACCAATTAAATTGAGCTTTAATATAATTTATGCAATATTAGGGTTAGTATTTTCATTATTATCTACTACTCTTACAGCATATATTGTATCTAAAAAGGTCTTAAAAGAAAATCCAACACTTTTAATGAGACCTGCTGCTCCAAAAGTATGTAAGAAAACATTAATAGAAAGAATAACATTTATTTGGAATCATATAAAGTTTAATAATAAAATAACAATAAGAAATTTGTTTATGTATAAAAAAAGATTAATAATGACAATAGTTGGTGTTGCTGGATGTACTGCCTTAATTATTTCAGGATTAAATATTAGATCATCTATTGCTGATATTATTCCTACACAATATGGAAAAATATTTGATGTTGATGTTCAATTGTTTTTTAAGAATGATATTGAAAAAAATGTTATACAAAATGAGTATGAAAGAATAAAAAATCTTAGTAATACTAAATATGTAGCTTTATCTCATTATGAACTTGTAGATGTTAAAAGTGAATATAAAACTTATTCTGTATCATTAATATCTTTTGATGATACAACTGAAGCAAAAAGCATTATAAACTTATTTGATTATAAAACAAAAGAACCATTAACGATTACACAGGGAGGAGTTATTATTAGTAGTAAACTTGCTCAATTGTTGAATGTAAACATTAATGATAGCATTACTTTTTCTGATATTAATGGAGAAGAGTATACAGTTACAATTGACGAAATATGCGAGAACTATACGGATCATTATATTTATATAAGTAAAGAAGAATATTTTAAAATTTATTCTTTTAATTCACGTAATAATATGTTATTATTAAAGTGTAAAACTACACAGGATGATACGTTATTATCAAAAGAATTAAATGTAAATAACAATTTCTCGAGTATGTTATTTGTTTCATCTTCAAAGCAGGCCTATAATGAGATACTTAATAATCTTAATTCTATTATAATGATTATTATAATATCTGCAGGACTACTTGCTGTTGTAGTATTATATAATTTGTCTAGTATAAATCTTACAGAAAGAAGAAGAGAAATAGCTACCATTAAAGTATTAGGATTTAGAAAAACAGAAGTAAAAAAATATATAGGAAAGGAAACATTAATTTTAATATTTGTAAGTATTATAATAGGGTGCGTATTAGGTTATTATTTGACTGATATAATTATAACTACATGTGAAATTGATAAGATGATGTTTATTAGAAAATTTAACATTACTAATTATATATTGTCAATTATAATAACTATATTATTTTCTTCTATCGTAAATACTATTACAAATAGAGAAATTAAAAAAATTGACATGATTGAATCATTGAAGTCAATAGAATAGGAAAGATATGAAAAAGAAAAAAATTGTCTTAATGCTTGTTGTAATAATGTTTGGTTTGTTTATTACATATGGATGTGAAGATAGCCCAAACATTAATGATGGAGGGAACGGAAACCCTAGCGGAGGTGATAATACAACTGTGAGTAGAACACCATCTTATGCAGAAATTGGAGAAGCCATTTTAAAGCATGGGTATACTATTGAACCTTTGGTAAATGCTATTAAAGCATCAATTGCATCTTTAGCGACTATTAATGTAAATGATGCTATTAATTATATTAAAGGAATTAAAGAAATATACGGAAATTTTATTGTAAATGATGGACAAAATACATTTACAAATGTTGCTGATATGGCTCAGCTAGCATTATATCCATATTTTCAAAAGAATGGACCAATAATAATTATCAAAAATGCTCATATAGTTCAAAATGGTGTGAGTACCACAGCAAATATAGTATTTTTATGTGGAACAGCCTGTCAAGGCACTGGATACGATAGTGATGGAAACGCTATTGAAACTGCAACTGGGATTTTAGAAGATTTACAATCCGGAATGGGATTAACAAACGAATATTTATATGATGCTTACTATGCAATATATGATAATTTAAAAGGTGAAGAAAATACTCCATTAATAATAAGTGGAATTAGTTTAGGGGGAATGGTTGCTCAACAATTAGCTGCATTACCTGCTATCAATAGATATTTTAACGTGACAAATGTTGTTGCTATTGGAAGTCCTATTATAGCACCAGAAGAGATGGATTATTCAAAGACTGCTGTTCAAAGAATGGTTGATACAGTTGATTTAGTACCAAAACTATCTGTATACCAGTATGAACCAACTATTGATGGATATAATACAACATTTGAAAAAAATAATGCTATTGTTATTACCAGTACATACAAAACATTTATTGGTTCTCATACTTTAGCATATCCACAAGTAAAATTTTGGAATAATGTAGATGTATTAGGTTTCGAAGGTGGAAATGCAACATTAACTTTTGATAAATTAAATATGACTGCTTATGAAGCGCCAAAATTTAAACAGGCAATGTCAGAATAAAACAAATAAAACATTTATTTATCAATATTTAGAATAGTTAACAATGTTAACTATTCTCTTTTTATTATTTTTCATACAAATATCTTATCTTTTGTTATATAATAAAATATATTGGAGGAAATATGGCATATATTGAATTTAAAAAAGTTTTTAAAGTTTATAAATCAGGAGATATTAAGGTTATTGCCCTTGATAATGTGAATTTTGAAATTAATCAAGGAGAGTTAGTTGTTATACTAGGTCATAGTGGCGCTGGTAAAACGACTTTATTAAATATACTTGGTGGCATGGATAAAGCTACTGAGGGAACGATTATGGTTGGTAACAAAAATATTACTAAATATAACAAAAGAGATTTAATAAAATATAGAAGAACTACAATAGGATTTGTATTTCAGTTTTATAATTTAATCCAAAATTTGACTGCTATAGAAAATGTTGAACTTGCTACTGAAATATGTAAAAAATCATTATCTCCAAAAGAAACGTTAATAAGTGTAGGATTGGAAGATAGGATGCTGAATTTTCCATCGCAATTATCAGGTGGGGAACAACAAAGAGTTGCTATAGCAAGAGCTCTTGCTAAAAATCCCGGATTATTATTATGTGATGAACCAACTGGAGCTCTTGATTATAAAACCGGTAAACAAATATTAAAGTTACTTCAAGACACCGCAAGAAAGAGAAACATGACAGTTATTATTGTTACTCATAATAGTGCTATAGCACCGATGGCTGATAAAGTTATTAAATTTAAAAGTGGAAGAGTTGAAGAAATTATTATTAATAAAAAACCAGAAAGTATCGAAAGGATTGAATGGTAGTGAAGACACTTACTAAAATAAGTTTTTTAAGTATTAAAAAAACAATTAATAGATTTATATCAATTCTATTAATAGTTTTGCTTGGAGTTGGCTTTTTTGCTGGAATTAAAGCCACTTCTCCTGATATGAGAAACACCGCAAACGAATTGTTTGATAATACTAATCTTTATGATATATTTGTTACTTCTGATTGGGGACTAACTGATGATGATATATCATATTTAAAAGATAGTGGATACGATGTTGAAGGATCTTATAGTTTTGATGCCATTGTAAAAATCGATAATGAATATGCTGTAAAAGTTCTATCATATAATGAAGATTCTAATATGAACAAATTAATTTTAGTAGATGGAGAATTACCTACTAATGATAATGAATGTGTATTGGATTATGGTTTTCACACTAAAGATTATAAAATTGGTGATAAATTAACTATTGAAAGTGAAGATAATTATTTAAAAAACAATGAACTTACAATAGTCGGATTTGTTAGAAGCCCTCTTTATATTTCAAGAGAAAGAGGTAGCACTAATTTATTGTCTGGTACTTTGTCCTTTTATTTATATACTAATGTAAACAACTTTGATATTGATTATTATACAGAAAGTTATATTGATATAGTAGATAATGTAGATAAATTTAGTGATAAATATGAAGATACTATTGATAATAGTGTTACAGATTTAGAAGGAATAGCAAATTATCTTCAAGAAAGAAGATTTAATGAAGAAAAAACTGAAGCACAAAATACTTTGAATGAAAAGATTGAAGAGTATAATAATGAAAAATTAAAAGCTGAACAAGATATTAATGATGCAGAGAATAAAATAAATAGTGCCAGTAGAAAAATTAAATCAAGTGAAAATGAATTGAATTCAGCTAAAAGTGAGCTTGAAACCAAAAAAAATGAAGCTAATAATAATATTACTACAATTAAAAACAATATTAGTTCATATCAATCTAACTTAAATGAAATAAACGGAAATATTAGTAGCGTTAAGTTAAATATTGAATATTACGAAAATCTTATTTCATCTGGAATAAATGTTGAAGAGAATACTATTATATTAAATCAATTAAATAGTACTCTAAATGAATTAAATACAAATAAGAATAATATTGAATATGCTATTAAAGAAATGAATTCTACAATTAATTCTATAAGTAGCCAAATTAGTAGTGCTGAACAGGAAATTATAAATGCTGAGAATCAAATAAGTAGTGCTAAGAAAAAATTAAATTCTTATAGGAAAGAACTTGCAGATGCTAAAGTACAGATGGATGAAAAACTAAGTGATGCTCAAAATAAGACTGATGATGCTCAAAATGAAATAAATGATTTAGAAAAACCTAAATGGTACGTTCTTGATTTATATTCAAATATAGGCTTTAATCAATATAAATCTGATTCTGAGAGAATAGGAAATGTTGCAAAAGTATTTCCATTAGTCTTTTTTGTGGTTGCCATTCTTATTTGCCTAACAACTATGACAAGAATGGTTGAAGAAGAAAGAGGAGAAATAGGTACATTAAAATCTCTTGGATATAATGATTCATCTATTATGTTTAAGTATTTGTTATATGCATTAACTGCTACATTAATTGGATCTATTATAGGTGTGTTCATTGGATTTAAAATCATTCCTACAGTTATTTTTAATATGTATTCTATGATGTATTCATTAGGTGATTTAATTGTATCATTTAATATGAAATACGCTTTAATTGGCACTTTAATAGCACTAGTGTGTATTTTATTTGCCACTTACTATGCCATAAGGAAATCATTAAAAGAAGTACCAGCTGATTTAATGAGACCTAAATCTCCAAGTGCTGGTAAAAGAGTTCTTCTTGAAAAAATTAAATTCATATGGAATAAACTATCTTTTACTAGGAAAGTTACTATTAGGAATGTTTTTAGATACAAAAAGAAATTTTTAATGACAATTATAGGAATCGCAGGTTGTACTGGACTTATAATAGCAGGATTTGGACTTCAAGATTGTATTACTAATATGGTTCCTAATCAATATGAAAAAATATTTAAATATCAAGTTGAAGTAACATTTAATGATGATAGCAGTATAGAACAAATTACTACTGATTCTCAGTCTATAGCAAAATTAGAAGGTGTTACTGATACCCTTCTTATAAGGAAGGAAACAGTAAATTTAAATAATTATGACACTGATCAGACTATCACACTAATTGTTCCATATGGTGATATTTCTAATTTTATATCTTTACAAGATAGAAAAACTAAAGAAAAGTATTCTTTAAATGACAAAGTTATTGTATCTGAAAAACTAACAAATTTACTTGATTTAAAAGAAAATGATACATTAAGTATTTCATGTGACAAAGACTATGAAGCTCAAGTAGGTAATATAACTGAAAATTATTTAATGCATTATATATATATGAATAAAGATATATATGGAATAACTAATTATAATACTTTACTATTATTAACTGATGATATGAATAGCAAAGAAGAAATAGAATTTTCAAATATTTTGAAAGAGTATGATAGTGTATCATCATTAACATTTCTATCTTCGACTAGAAGTGTATTTGATTCAACGATGGATAATTTTAAATCAGTTGCAGCTGTGTTAATTGTATCTGCAGGATTATTGGCATTTGTTGTTCTTTATAATTTGGCAAGTGTAAATATAAGTGAAAGAAAAAGGGAACTTGCTTCAATTAAAGTACTTGGTTTTTATGATTACGAAGTGTTTAATTATATAAACAGAGAAAATACAATACTTACAATTATTGGATTATTGTGTGGAATGGGAATAGGTAAAATATTAACAGGTTATATTATTAAAACTTGTGAAATAGATATTACTATGTTTGATCCGATTATATCTTGGGACAGTTATTTATATGCAGTTGGTATAACTCTTATCTTTACACTTTTGGTAGATATAGCTACTTACTTCTCTTTAAAGAAAATTAAGATGGTCGAATCATTAAAATCTATAGAATAAAAAATAATTTATTGTAAATAAGGAAATATTTATATAAATTATTTTTTTATTTTGCTATAATTGTTTTGAGGTGATAAGAAATGGATAAAGAATTAGAGAAAGCGCTTAAATTAGAAACAAAAAGACAACAAAATAATATTGAACTTATAGCATCTGAAAATTATGTTTCTAAGGCAATTCTTAAATTACAAGGAAGCATATTAACTAATAAGTATGCAGAAGGTTATCCTGGTAAAAGATATTATGGAGGTTGTCAGTATATAGATATTTTTGAATCTAAAGCTATAGAATATGCTTGTAAATTATTTGGTAGTAATTTTGCAAATGTTCAACCACATAGTGGAAGTTCAGCTAATATGGCTGTGTATAGAGCACTATTAAATCATGGGGATAAAGTACTTGGTATGAGTCTTGCTCAAGGTGGACATTTGACTCATGGAAGTAAAGTGAGTTTTAGTGGTATTGATTATAATATTATAGGATATGAAATTGATCATTCTACTGAAAAGTTGGATTACAATGAAATAGAAAAACTTGCTATGAAAGAAAAACCTAAAATGATTATTGCTGGTTCAAGTGCTTATAGTGGTGAAATTAATTTTAAAAAATTTAGAGAAATTGCTGATAAATGTGGAGCATATTTAATGGTTGATATGGCTCACATAGCAGGATTAGTTGCTGTAGGACTTCATAACTCTCCGGTTCCTTATGCAGATGTTGTAACAACAACAACTCATAAAACTTTAAGAGGACCTCGTGGTGGTTTAATATTATGTAATGACGAAGAAATCTCTAAGAAAATAAATAAAGTTGTTTTTCCTGGAATACAAGGAGGACCTTTAATGCATGTAATAGCTGCTAAAGCGCAATGCTTTTATGAAGCATTACAACCATCATTTAAAGAATATATAAATAATGTGGTTTTAAATGCGAAATCAATGTCTAAAGAGTTTATTGACAATGGTGTTAAAGTTGTTTCTGGCGGAACTGATAATCATTTAATGCTTATAGATGTTAAAAAAAGTTTCAATCTTACTGGAAAAGAAGCAGAAAAAATTTTAGATTCTATTTGTATTACTGTTAATAAAAATGCAATACCTTTTGATACTGAAAAACCTAATATATCAAGTGGTCTTAGAATAGGAACTCCTGCTATGACAACAAGGGGACTAAAAGAAAATGAATTTAAATTAATAGCGGATATTATTATTAAAGTATTAAAAAATTCTAAAGACGAAAAGATTATAAAAGAATGTAAAAAAGAAGTACTAGATTTAACTAAAAAATTTCCAGTTAGCAGTGTAAAATAAAAAGCCTTATAGGCTTTTTTAAATTGCATCTTTATCTTTAATTTTTCCTTTTGACATCAAATAGAAATATGATCCTATTATTCCAACTAATAATATTATGGCAAGTGGACTTGTAATAAAATCATATATTCCTTTAAAATTGGAAATTTTATAGACTTGTTTTCCGACAACTAAATCCATAGCAATTTCTGAATTATAATCTCCAGCTGTTATTTTATTATCTCCAATAATATAATAACCTCTTACAATATCATCTATTCTTCCTATTTTGTGTGAAGTACCTGCAAACTCATAGAGAATAATATCTCCTTCTTCATAATATTCTAACTTTTTAACAAATATAAGATCATTCTCGTTTATTAAAGGCGATAAATTATCTTCTCTTACTAAATAATCTGAATATCCACCCATACTCGATATATCGGTATCATTTAATAAATCATAACAAAGTTTATATATCATTATAAAACATAACACTGCCAAAAAAATCATAATTAATGTTATGATAATTTTGATAAGTATCATAAACCATGTGTCTTTGAATTCTTTCCTGTCAACTTTCTTAACTTCTTCTTGGTCTGCAAAAGGATTATAATTTACATCACTAATGAAAGATTTTGCTGCTTCTATTCCTTTTTTGATTTTTTCATTATTATCAATCATTCCTTTAATATTGGATGAATTTGAATTGTTAGAAGTATCTTGTGAATAATAGTCATCTAAAGACATCATTCCATCTGTTTCATTTGGGTTTTCTTTTGTTGTATCATTGATGTTTGATGAGTTATCTTTGCTAAATTTAGATTTAATATTATTGATAGAATTACTTATTTTTTCTTTTATTGTTTTAAAATCCATATACATTCACCTTAATCTAATTATAACATTTTTTATATATTTATGATACAATTAATTAGAGGTGTTTACTATGAAAAAAGTTTTAAAAATATTTGCTATCTTTATAATAACTATTATACTCTGTTCCTGTAAAAATAAGAATGTTGATGATACTACTAGTATGACAATTGACGACACGATTGGTACTATGAGCAGTTTTAATACAGCAATTGAAGACTTTTGTAATAATAATAACAACTATAGTTTAGTTATGTATACTGTTGATATAACTAATGGCTATGGAAAAGCATATGCATTATATGCTGAAAATGGTGTGACTATATTAAATTATCCAAATTATGAAGCGCTTGCTAACTTTAGTATTCACTTTGAAGGTAATTCTAGTGATTCAAAAATAATGGACTTATTATATACATTTCCTCTTATTTATGATGAATCTGAAGAAAATTTAAAAGTAGAGTATGAATTATATAAATCATTAATTAAATCTGTTTTACCATCAGTAACTGATGATAAATTTAACGTAATTCTTGACTATTTTAAATGTAAAGATTTTGAGCAGTTATATTCAATTTATAATGAAAAAGAAACACTTAATTTTAGAATAATAAATATGGAAGAAAATAATAATAATTATTTAAGCACATTATTTTTAAAAGACAGTAAAAGATTTACTTTAGAATATCATGATGAATTATTTGAAGAAAATATTGACGAAGATGACTTTGAATAATAATAGAGGATACTATGAACTTTATAAATAATATTAGTAAACAAACAATTATCATATGTTCTAATGGAAACAAAATTAAATTATTAAAAAAATTAAATCTTATTAATAAAATAATTCCTGTTAATTTTTTATCATTAAATGAATTATATAATTCTATGTATTTTTCATATGATAAAAATACTATCTATAATATTATGAAAAAATTTAATATTAAATACGACGTTGCATTATGTTATTTAAATAATTTGAGATATATAAATGATAAGAAATATGGTATAGATAAGTTAGATTATTTAGTAGATATTAAAAAATATTTAGATAGTGAAAATTTGTTAATAAAGGATGAATATTTTATTGAATTTATTAAAGGAAAAGATATATTGTTTTATGGATTTAATTACATAGATAAATTTATGTATAAAGCTATTGATGAATTAAAAAAAATTACTAGTGTTAAAATAATAAATAAAGATAATAACAAATTTAAACATTCAGTATATGAATTTAAACACATAGAAGATGAAGTAGAATACGTTGCTGATAAAATATGTGATTTAATTAAAAATAATATTGATATTAATAAAATTAAGTTATGTAATATTAATGATGAATACATTCCGTCTATTAAAAGAATCTTTAATATGTATAATTTGCCAATTTTATTAGATGATAACAATTATATTAGTAGTACTTTAACAGGTAAATATTTTATTGATAATTATGAAAATGATTTGAATATTACTATTGGTAAATTAAAAAGCAAGTATAATAATGATATAGTGTCACAAATAATTAATGTAATTAATGAATATACATTTGTAAATGATAAGATATTAGTTAAAGATATGATTATATATGATTTAAATAATAAAAAAGTTAATTATAAAAAGTATGAAAACTATATTGAAATAATTGATTATAATGATGTTGTTGATGATGATGAATATGTATTTATGATGAATTTTAATTTGGGAGCTATTCCTAAAATAATTAAAGATGAGAAGTATCTAAATAATAATGATTTATTATTATTAGAATTAAATACAAATGTAGAATTATCTAAAATGATAAAAGAATCTACAATTGATATCATTTACTCTATTAAGAATTTATTTATTTCTTATAAATCAGAATCATATACAAATGAATATTTTCCTTCTAATCTAATAAGTGATATGAATTTGCATGTAGAACATAAAGATATTAGTTGCACTTATTCAAATATAGCTAATGAAGTAAGATTATGCAGGTATTTAGACTCTTACTATAAGTACAATATTGTTAATAATAATCTTGAAAGATTATTTAATAATTATAAAGTTGATTATAGAACATATGATAATTCTTATAAAAGGATATCGTTTGAATCGTTAAATAAAGTATTGAATAATAAATTGAATTTATCATATTCGAGTATGCAATCATATAATGAGTGCTCTTTTAAATATTATATAAATAATATACTTAAATTGGATGTGTATAAAGATACATTTTCTGCATTTATTGGTACTTTATTTCATTATATATTGGAAATAGGTATTAAAAATAATATAAGTGTTAAAGATGAAGTTAATAATTATATAAAAGACAAAATATTATCTAATAAAGAAAAATATTATGTGGATAAAATAATAAATGATATAGAATTTGCTTTGAATACCATTAAAGATAATTTAAAATATACTAAATTATTAAACATTAAAACTGAAAATAAATTTGAAATTGTTAAAAATGGAGATATTACTATTACATTTAAAGGATTTATTGATAAAATGATGTCTTATAATGATGGAATTAAGACATATGTAGCTATTATCGATTATAAAACTTATAATAGTGATATTAAAATGAACTTGATTGATTATGGTATTAATCTTCAACTTCCAATATATTTATATTTATCAAGTAAAAACTTAAATGATGTTGTTTTTGTTGGTTTTTATTTACAAAATGTATTACCTGAAGATAATAAATATGATATTAATAATTCTCTATTTGATAGAAAAAAAGATAGTATGAAATTAAATGGTTATTCTAATAGCAATGAAGATATTTTAAAGCTATTTGACAGCAGTTATGCTTCATCTAATATAATTAGAGGTTTAAAGTTAAAAAATGATGGAGAATTTGTTAAAACTGCTAATGTGTTGACAAATGAACAAATGAATGAAGTAATTAATAAAACAGAATTATCAATTGATAAATGTATAGACAATATAGAAAAGAGTAATTTTGATATAAATCCTAAATGTATAAATAATATAAATATTGGATGTAGGTATTGTAAATATAACGATATTTGTTTTATGACAGAAAAAGATATTGTTAATATTGAAACCGAAGAAGGTGAAGAAAATGACGAAATGGACTAAAGAACAATTAGAAGCTATTAACACTTCAGGAACTAATATTATTGTTTCAGCAGGAGCAGGAAGTGGAAAAACTGCTGTACTTACTGAAAGAGTAATAACTAAGATTAAAAGCGGAATTAATATTCAAAATTTGCTTATATTAACATTTACAAATGCAGCTGCTAATGAAATGAAAGATAGAATAAGAGAAGCTATAAAGAAAGAAGAATCATTAAAAGAACAACTTGATTATATCGATTCGTCTTATATTACAACATTTGATTCTTTTTCTATGTCCGTTGTTAAGAAATATCATTATTTATTAAATATATCTTCAAAAATTAATATTATTGATTCTTCTATTATTAACAATGTAAGGAGTGAACTTTTAGATCAAATATTTGAAGAAAAATATAAAAGCAAAGATGAATCTTTTATTAAATTTATTACTGATTTCACTATTAAAGATGATACCCAAATTAAGAAAAATATATTAAATATTAATACTAAATTAGATAGATTAATTAACAAAAAAGAATATCTTAAAAGGTATTTAAATAATTATTATAATGATAATAATATTAATATGTTAATTAATGAATTTAACAACTATTTAATAGAAAAAATCAATAGTATTAGTGCAACTTTAAATGATTTATATAATTTTTGTGATGAAGATTTTTATAATAAAATTCATTTATCCTTAATTAATCTTTTAAATAGTAAAACATATGATGAAATATTGAATAACATAAATGTATCAACAATAAAAGCGCCAAGAAATTCAGAAGATGAATTAAAAACTATAAAAGAAAGATTATATAGCGAGATAAAAAAATTAAGGAAAATACTAATATATAAAGATTCTAGCCATATAAAATCTACTTTAGTGAATACTAAAATATATGCATCTTCAATAATTGATATTGTTTTAACTCTTGATGAAAGGTTAAATGAGTATAAAAATATTAATGATAAATACGAATTTAATGATATTGCTGTTATGGCAATTAATCTTATAGAAACCAATGATAATGTAAGAGAGGAACTAACAAAATCATTTTTCGAAATAATGTTAGATGAATATCAAGATACTTCTGATATACAAGAAAAGCTCATATCACTGATAAGCAATAACAATGTTTATATGGTTGGGGATATTAAACAATCGATATATAGATTTAGAAATGCAAATCCTGATATATTTAAAAATAAATATGATGAGTATTCTAATAATAATGGTGGTGTTAAAATAGATTTATTAAATAATTTTAGAAGTAGGAAAGAAGTAATAGATGATATAAACACTATATTTAATGAAACGATGTCATTAAATATTGGTGGAGCTTCTTATAAAGAATCACATCAAATGAATTTTGGTAATACATCTTATAATGATAATCATCCAAAACAAAACTTTAATTTAGAAATATATAATTACAAAAGGGAAAATAAGAAATATAGTAATAGTGAATATGAAGCATTTATTATTGGAAATGATATAAAAAATAAAATTGAAAGTGGTTATGAAATTCTTGATAAAAAGACAAATTCTTTAAGAAAAGTTAATTATGAGGATTTTGTAATATTATTAGATAGAAAAAGTAACTTTGAATTATATAGAAAAATATTTAAATATTTAGGTATACCATTAGTAATATATTATGATGAAAAAATAACTAATGAAAGAGATTTATTAATTATTAAAAATATAATTGATTTAATTATAAGAATTCACAATAATATTTTTGATGAAAAATTTAAATATGATTTTTACTCTATATCAAGAAGTTATATAAGCAATTATAATGACCAAGTTTTTATAGATTTATATAATAATAATAAATATAAAGATACTTTTATTTATCAAATATGTGAAGAAATATCAAATAATTTGGATACAATTTCAAGTAATATATTAATAGATGAGATAATAAATAAATTTAACTTTTATAAACATGTTATTAAAGTTGGAGAAATTGATAAATTTATAGTAATAGTAGACTATTTAAAATCTTTATCAGATAACTTATCAGCTTTAGGATATTCAATATTAGAATTTAATGATTATTTACAAGATATGGTTATTAATGATAGTGATATAACATTTTCATTAAATACTAAAGTTCCAAATAATGTTAAATTAATGAATATACATAAATCTAAAGGATTAGAATTTCCTATATGTTATTTTGGAGGATATGAAAAGAAATTCAATAGAGATGAATTGAATAATACTTTTAATTTTGATTCTAAATATGGTTTTATAATTCCTTTTTATGATGATGGAATTGGGAACACAATAGTAAAAGAACTATTTAAAAACAAATATATTAAAGAAGATATATCAGAAAGAATTCGATTGCTTTATGTTTCGCTAACCAGAGCAAGAGAAAAAATGATTGTTGTTAGTAGTTTAAGCAAAGAAGAAACTCTAATAAATGAAGATGTTAAACTGAATTATAAATCTTTTTTAGATATAATAGAATCAATTAAAGACAATGTTTCTTCAAATATAGTTAATATTGATGAAATAAGCCTTACTAAAAAATATTATATAAATAAAGAAATTAAATTTAGTTTTAATAATAATGAGAAAATAGAAGTTAACGAAATTAATATAAATAATACATTAATAGAATCTTCTAATGCATCTAAGCATATAAACAATTTATTAACAAAGAAAGATGTCGATAAATTAAAATATGGAACTAAAATACACAGATTACTAGAAACATCTGATTTTATTAGTAACAATAATGAAATAATAATTAAATTAATAGATAATTTTGATTTTAAAGATGTTAAAATATATAAAGAATACGAATTCATAACAAGCATAAACAGTAAAGAGTATCATGGTATTATAGATCTAATGTTAGAGTATCCTGATTATATTAATATAATTGATTATAAATTAAAAGAAATTGAGGATGCTAATTATATGAAGCAACTTAACATATATAAGGATTATATATGTGACAAAACAAAAAAGCATGTTAATGTTTACTTGTATTCAATAATTAATAATGAATTAAAAAAAATAGCTTGATATTTTATAAGCACTATAAAGTGCTTTTTTCATATAATAACATAGGTGATTTTATGGCTTTAAAAGGAATTGTGATTGATCCAGGGCATGGAGGAACAGACCCAGGAGCAGTTGCTAATAATATTAAAGAAAAGGATTATAACTTACTTATCAGTAAGTATATGTATGATAGATTTAAAAAACTTGGAATACCAGTATCTATAACAAGAGATACTGATATAACTTTGTCACCGAGTGATAGAACTAATAAAGTTAAAAATTTTTATGGTGATGGCAATGATGTTATAGTTATATCTAATCATTTAAATGCAGGAGGTG
>CAZJEW010000005.1:0-45930 GCA_964545285.1 uncultured Clostridium sp. | reverse complement strand
TGTTTATACTAGTTGCATCATTATTTCCACTTACTACTATATTAAAATATGCATATGTAAACCCTATACTTAATAAGAATACAAATACTAATAATATTCCAAAATATATCTTATTGCTTTTCATATTTTTCCTCTATTATCAATTATACATAATATGTTATTTATAACAAGTTTTATAAAAAAAATAATTAGTATTTTAACTAATTATAATCTTCTAGTAAGTTCTTTATAACTATCTACTGAATAGTCTGCTAAAGAATTAATATATTCTCTATCAACATCAGAATATTTATCATACATTGATACTACTTCTATTCCTGCTCCTACTGCTGCTTTTACTCCTACTAGTTCATCTTCTATTGCAATTACTCTTCTAGGTTCAAATCCACTTAATCTTGTAGCTACTCTATATATTTCAGGATTTGGTTTTTTTAAAGAAACATCTTCTCTTGTAAGAATTGTGTCAAACACATCATACATGTTTAACTTTTTTAACATTTTTTGATTTTTAGTACAATACATATCTATTACCCATTTACTGGTAGAACTAGCAAGTAATAATTTATATCTTAATTCTTTTGCTTTTAATAAAAACTCATCAGCACCTTCTTTAAAATCCATATGATTAGCATGATAATCTTTACTAAGTTCACTTCTTAATTCTGATAGTGCTTCAGGTGTTATGCCTTCAATACCATATTTTTCTATTAAATATTTGCAATAATTTACATAAATATCTCCACTAGTATTTTCTGATAAAAATTTTGTTCTATCATTGCCTACTGTAAGACTAGGATTTTTACCATATAAAGTAATTAGTTCTCTATCAACATCATTCCATAATCCAATAGAATCTATTAAAGTACCATCCATATCGCAAATAATTGCTTTTTTATCCTTAAATATCATTCTTACCCCCCTGATATAAAATATTATTTTAAATTATCATCGTCAAATGGAAAAGGACAAATTTCTTCTACAGTATGTATTTCTTCTTTTCCATCAATATTCATAAAAATACATTTACAATTTTTTTCAAATAGTTCTGATATTACTTGTCTACATATAAAACATGATGAACCTATTTTATGAGTAGCATTCATAACATATAATTCCTTAAAATCATATCTTTTATAGCCATTAGCAATTGCAGAAAATATTGCAGTTCTCTCAGCACATAATGTAGCTCCATATGATGCATTTTCAACATTGACACCATTAAATTCTTTTCCATCTTTCATAACAACTATACATGATACTTTATAATTTGAATAAGGACTATAGCTATTATCTAATAACTTTATTAATTTATCTTTCATATTACTCCTTTAATACAAACAAAAATAACAATAAACTATTGATATTTTTGCATTTGTTTCATTAATTGATTTACTTGTTTTTGACTTGGATTTCTTCCCATACCCCTCATTAATGTTTTAATCATTTCTTCATTAATAGGAGGATTTTCTTTTAATTGCTTAGTAAATAACTTCTTAGCAATTAAGAATCCAGCGATTAAACCAGCAACTAAACCAGCTAATACATATAATAGATCTTGCCACCACATATTATTATCAACTCCTTAATAGTATTTTAACATAATATTATGCTTTTACGCAAGGATTATAGATTGTTTCTTCTAATAAAAAGTAATCTTTATTATAGAAGTCACACACAAATATATTTTTTAGTGTTCTTATGTTATAAAAAAATGAAGGAGCATTTTTATTTGTTTTTATTTTTATATGAGAATTATTTATATTCATTTTAGTAGATTCATTATTATAAAAATCATTTATTATATGAATGTAGTCATAACATATATAGTTTTCACTTTCTATATTTTTTTCCTTTATGTAAGCGCTTATTCGTTCTTTATTTAAAGGATTAGCAATCTTTTCAAATATATTATAGCCTAATATAATATCTTCATTATTTAGTCTATAAATGCTTTCTAATAAATCATATAATTCTTCATAATTATTTTTATAATTTTTAAGAACGCTTTCTTTAATATCAAATAAATAATAAGTTCTCATTATTTCACCTCATTATTATTTTATAATATTAAATATGAATAATATGTCGAATTAAATAATTTGTTTAAAATTATTTATATTAATAGAATTATTAATTTCTTCAAGTAAAATATCTTTAAAAGATGTATTAGAATTATTTATATTAGTTAATTTATATGAATTAAAGAAACCTTTTTTATATTTAATAGACATTCTTCTATCAGAACATAAATCAGGATCAATAATTTCACTTATCTTTTCTATAGTAGAACTTATTAAATAGAATTTATATTCATAAGTTCTAAAATCATTTGAAAAAGCTATTAATAATATAAATGTATAAAAATCTATATAATCTAAATCTTTTATTTTAATATTTATATTAATAGATTCTAATTTATCAATTATAGAATTAATATCATCTATTATATATATTCTTATATCATTAATATTAAAATATATTCTTTCATTATACTTTTTAACTTTAATTTTAGATATGTAATCTTGCATAGTATCTCCTTTTGAGTGAATAATTTATCATAATAAAAAAAATATATCAAATTGATAATATATTTTTTTATATACAATTATATTTTAAAATTTTTATTTTACTTAAGTAATTATTTAATAATAAATTATTATTAATAATTTTAAGGTATATTATTTAATGTTTTATTATTAACTAACATTATTCAGTAGTAATATACTTTCCTTTTAAAGTAACCGTTAAAATAGTATTTAAATCAATTGTAGTATTCTTAGGAATAGAGTATTCAGTTACATAACCATATCCATCAAATGTAACATTTAATCCTATTAAATCACAAAATGATTTAACATCACTTCTAGACCAATTTCTAATATCTGGCATAGTATATTCATTAGAATTAGTAAGTAAAAAAACTTTTGAATTAAGATTCAACAATGAACCATTATTAGGATATTGTTTGATTATTTTAGTTCCATTACCAATTATTATTGGTATAAGACCAGATATAGAAAGAGTTTCATTTACAACTTCAGTCTCTTTATTAATATAACTACCTAATGTATATAAATCAGCATCTTTTTCTTTCTCTTCATTAAAAATATTTAAGTATGTAGCTACATCTTGAGCAAGTGATTTAAATACAGTTGGTGTTATAGAACTACTGCTCATTTTAGAACCAACTATATATATTATAATTTCCGGATCATTTCCTGGAAAAACACCTGCAAAACTTCTTACATAACTTCCACTAATATATCCTCCTTCAGAAGAAGCTATTTCAGCAGTACCAGTTTTACCTATTACATCATATCCTTCTATATAATAATTAGTTCCAGTAGAATGTTTATATGCTCCATCAATAACACCTCTCATATTAGATATAGTTTTTTCAATAGTTTCACTACTTGCTACTTTTTTAACCTCAGTTCTAGTATTTTCTACTATAGTTTCTCCAGTAGTAGAATTAACAATTTTTTTAATTATATAAGGTTTAATTACTGTTCCATCATTAGCAAGCGCAGTTAAAGCTTGTACCATTTGTATAGCAGTTACACTAATACCTTGTCCAAAAGATGCTGAAGCTATTTCAGAATTATATTTAAAATTGATTACACCATCCATTTGATTAGGTAAACCTATATCAACAAAAGAACCAAATCCTAAGTTTTTATAATAATCAGTTAACTTTGCTCTGCCTAAAGATAATGCTAAAGTGGAAGCAGCAACATTTGAAGAAGCCATAAATCCTTCATTAAATGTTATAGTGCCCCATCCATATTTATTCCAATCTTTAATTTTAACATCATCAACAACAAGTGAACCACTTTTATATGTAGCATCTCCATCATATATACCATTATCCATAGCAGCCATAAAACTAAATATTTTCATAACTGAACCAGGTTCATATTCATAAGATACAAATGGATCATAATAAGACTTGATTTCTAAAGTATTATTATTAAAACTTGGAGAAGAAGCAATACCTAATATTTCTCCTGTTTTAGCATTTACAACAGATATTGTTGCCCATTCAGGATTTGTTTCTTCTAACATAGCCATAGCTTGTTCAGTAAACATTTGAATATTAGTATCAATAGTTAGATAAATATCATTCCCACTAACAGCATCTTTTTCTAATGTAGGAGAATTAGTTATTTGATATCCATTAACATCAGCTTGATATTCAATTTCTCCATTAGTTCCAGTTAGAACATTATTCATTGATAATTCAATACCCATCTCACCAGAAAACACACCTTTATCATTAGTTCTGGCATATCCAAGAGTATATGACAAAAAATCTCCATTAGGATAATATCTTTTAGTACTTGATATAAAATCAATACCAGGTAATCCTAAATCATCTATTTCATCCTTAACAAGTTCAGTTATACCTCTTCCTCCAGGACCTAATTCTATTTGATATAATGGTTTCTCTGTACAATTATTATTATCATCACAACTCTTATATGTACTATTTAATAATTCAAGTATTTTTTCAACAGTCATATTAATTAAAGGACTTAACTTTTCAGCAGTCATTTGTTTATCTATTACATGTTGAGGATTGCTAGAATCAGTTGTTCTAGAAGAGTCTAAATATGCAATAACAGTATAACTATTCACATCTTTAGCTAATACTTCATTATCTCCTGAATATATAGTACCTCTTTTAGCATAAGTAACTTTCTTAACAGTATTTCTATTATTAGCAAATTCACTTAAAGATAAACTTCCTATTTTTACACTTCCTAAACCAATATAAAAAAGTTTGCCTATAATTAAAGCAAAAATAAAAACAACAATAATTATAAAGATTGCGTTTATATTAACTATTCTTGTTTTTTTCATATTTAAAATTCCTATTCTCCAATTACTTTAATATTACTATTATTATAACTCAATCCATAGGCATCTGCAACTTCTAATGCATTATCTAAAGATGCTAATTCATTAATTTTCATTTGCATACTTAAATTATACTCATTTTGACTATTTATTTTATTTTTTAATCTTTGTATTTCAGCGTTGTTTGATTGAACATAAGCTCCAACTATAGATTTGAATAACAAAGTAAAAACGATAAACATTATTGTAAGTGATAAAAATACTTTTTCATATTTAGATCTTTTTCTCATTATATTATCCTTTCTATAACTCTTAACTTAGCACTCCTACTTCTATTATTCTCATTTAGTTCTTTATCACTAGGAGTTATCTTAACAATACTTTTTGCTTTTGCTTTCATTGAATCAGGCACAATTGGTAATTTAGTAGCATTTATATCATCACTGCATAGTTTTCTAAACACTTTAGATACTATTTTATCTTCTAAGGAATGAAATGTTATAACGCTTAATCTTCCACCTTTTTCTAATAAATCAAATGCATCATTTAAGGAACTTTCCAATATATCTAATTCATTATTTACTTCAATTCTTATAGCTTGAAATATTTTTCTAGCTGGATGATGTTTGTTTCTATAACTTATAGGTACATTATTCTTAATAATTTCTGATAATTCTAATGTTGTATTAATAGGTCTTGATGCTATTATTCCTTTAGCAATACTTTTTGAATACTTTTCTTCACCATATTTATAAAATATATTAGTTAATTCTTCAAAAGAATATTCATTCACAACCTTTTTAGCAGTTAATTCATTATCTTTATCCATTCTCATATCAAGTATTGCATCTTTATGAAAACTAAATCCTCTTTCATCTTCATCTAACTGAGGACTACTTACTCCCAAGTCAAACATAATTCCATTAACTTTTTTATTTATATATTTCTTAATATCTACAAAATTACTTTTAATAATCTTATAATTATTAGAAATAGCTGATAATTTTTGATCAGAATATTTAATTGCTTCAATATCTTGATCAAAGGCGAAAAGGAACCCCTCTTTGTTCAATTTCTTTAACATTTCGCCAGAATGTCCTCCATATCCTAGAGTACAATCTATGTAAATACCATTAGGTATTACATTCAAATATTTAATTACCTCATCAAGCATAACTGGATTATGCTTCATGATACTCACTTTCAAATAAGTTTTCTGTTATTTCTTCTAATGATTCTTCATGTTCATTCATAAAATCATTAAAGTCTTCTAAAGACCAAATTTCTAGTCGTTCATTTACGCCAATAATCACACATTCTTTTTGGATATTGGCGTAACGAACTAACGGTGAGGTAATATTAATTCGACCTTGTTTATCGAATTCATTTAAAGAAGCTCCACCTATAAAAGCTCTTTCGAATGCTCTTACATTTTTTTTGGTAAACTTTAAGGTATTAACTTGATTAACTATCTTTTGCCATTCATTAAGTGAATAAACAAACAAACATTTATCAAGTCCTTTAGTTATTATGAATTCTTTTCCAAGTTCATTTCTAAACTTAGAAGGAATTATTAATCGACCCTTTTCATCAATGTTATGATGATACTCGCCCATTAACATAATAACTCACCCCACTTTCTACCACTTTGTTTCACTTCCTACCACTATATTACTATAATCATATATAATTGTAAATACCAAAAATAAAAAAAGTTTACTTTTAAAGTAAACTTTCTGTAAAGTAAATTAATTATTTATTTTTTTTCAAAAGTTCAGGAAGTATTAAAAATATAAATCCTAATGCAATAAGAACTACAGGCTTACATAGAAATATTAATATAATAGATAAAGTATGATTATTAAGAAAAACTCTACCAACTACTTGTAATTCATTAATCTCTTCACTCACATTGTTAGCGTCTCCTTGTGTTATGTATTTATCTCCTTCCATGCTTATTAGCCTGTGAGTGATTAAATAATTATCTTCCTTATATACTATAATATCGTTAGTTTTAACATTACTAGTAAGTTCAACAAATACTATGTCGTTTGTCATTATTGTTGGTTCCATACTTCCACTTATTACTTTTAAATATGTAACTCCTAAAACAGAAGGAACTTCTTCATTCATAAATTTCTTTTGTACAAATAAAACACCATTAAATGTAAGAAATACAATAAGAAATATTACAAATATCGTTTTAAATATATTAAAAATTAATTTCATTCTTCTTCAGCCTCAACTTTTATATAAAGAGAATACACTGATGATTCATCTATTCCAATAGCAGTATCATTAGAATCATCGTCAAACCATTTCCATTCTAAATAATACGTATCCATGCTTTTGGCAGATAGTGATTTAAATGAACGATTAAGTGCATCTTCAGATACCCATTGTGATTCAGAACCTACTACATATGAATTTCCATATTTTAGTCTATATTTCATATTAATATTTTTAGTATTAGTTTCTATAAAATCAATAGTATATTTAACACTGAATTCATTTAAGTTTCTTACAATAAATTTATATGTATTAGTACTTCCAGGAGCAATCTTTCCACTTATAATTTCAGTAGATGAATGTCTAAATATATTAGCAACATAACTTTGTCCGCTTTCTTCACTTGGCCATTCTTGATCTTTATCGTAAACAATTACTTTTTCTTCATCAGTATTTGGTTCATAATCTCCAGTAGAACTTGAACCACCAGAAGAATTTCCACCTGAAGAAGATCCACCAGAACCATTTCCAGATGAATTAGAACAAGTCTTACATTCTTCGCATACAGGACACTCACAAGTCCCTTTTAAAGTAATTTCGAAGATATCAAAATCACCAGTTAATTTATCAGGATTACTAATACCTAAAGCACCACAACTATTAAGCAATAATAAAATAATAATTATAACTAAAAGTATAATTACAATAGATTTAAAAAAATAAGATTTATTATCATCTTTATTTTTATTGCTATTAAGTCTCACCATTTTCATCCTTTCTATTATTCCCTCTAAAAACTATTAAATTAATAATCTTTAGAGAGAATAATAAATATTCATACTCTCTCCTAATATAGCTATATTAAGTATATTAATCTGTTTGTCCAGTTAAGTATTGTTTAACTGTTACAGTAAATGGTATTGTTACAGCAGTACCTGTTGCAGCAGCACCAGCTGATGTATCAGAAACATTATTTGCTGTATCACCCCAAGGCCATTCAGCAACAATTTTAATATTAACTAAACCAGTTGAATCCCAAGCTGCATTTGATGCTAATTGTCTAGTACCGCTAATTGTTGTTCCAGTGAGTTGTGTCCATCCTGTATCACTAGTTGCATTACATTCTCCACTTCCAGTACCAAGAACTCCATAACATGAATAATATTTTAATGTTACATTATCTGGTAAATCAGCACCAGTAGGAGTTCCTGCAGCTATAATATACTTAAATGAAACTTCAGTTCCATTAGGATCTAATGATACAACTCCTGTAGCATTAACACCAGGAGCAATTTTACCAGTTACAACGTCTGTTGTTGTAGCAGCAGTTAAAGTAATTTCGCCTGCAGAAGTTGAACCAGCTGGAGTAATATCTGTTGCATTTAATTTCATTGCCCATTTAGCTACAGTAACTTTTCCACTAGCAGTTCCTTCACTTACATATCTAGCATAAGTTCTTCCTACAAATACTGCAGTTACGGCAACTAATACTAATAATACTATTGTTAAAGTTAATCTTTTCTTCATTCTTTTTTTCACCTCCACTTCTTTTTAATACTTATTTATGTAAACATATATTATATGTATACACCTAATTTGGTTGTTCTAGTTTTCTATTTTTAGCTACTGCTGAAATAGAGATGATACTTAGAATAATAATTACTAAGATTAATCCTAATATTAACATTCCTTCCTTTGTTTGGATATATTCAATAAATCCACCTAATAAAGCAATTCTACCTATATATTTACCTTCTATTTGAGATGATAATATATAATCTGTATCATCTGTATTATTATTGTCTCCTCTTGTATAGAAATGCATTTCATCATTTTCTATTACTATATCGACAATTCTATGTGTAGTTATTGTTTTATCACTATCTTTAAATGAAATTATATCCCCTATTGCTAAAGTTCCTGTGTCTACTTCTTTTGAAAAGATTAAGTCTTTTCCTTCGATAGTTGGTTTCATACTATCAGTCATTACTATTAATGGCTTTACACCAAAAATACTTGGAACTTTATCTGGGTTTACTATTGCTTTTATCATGATTGTAACATTTATTAAAAGTAAAGGAACTAATATTATTAATACTATTGCAAATAATATTCTACTTATGTTTAACTTCTTTTTCATATTTTCTACTTCCTTCTATCATGTTAATTATAACATTATTTAAATATATATTTCAACTATTTTACAACGAATGATACAAAATCTTCTTGATGTTTTCCATTAGCTATTATTCCATATTCTAATTTATATGTTCCTGCTCCGAGTGTATTTAATAAGTCATATGAGAATGAATAGAAATTTGATAGTACTGGTGAACTTACATTTGTTCTTGTAAATATCTTATATTCATTTGTATCATATAGTGTATAATTTTCTTCATTATTAATATAAGTTGGAAAATCTATTGGAGTAAATGTGTGATTTGAAAATAATGCATTATCTTTTTTATATAATTTCACTGTTAATGTAATATTTCCAGTTATATTTTTACAATAAGTACTTAATGAAGTATTTAATACATTAGTTTTTGATAAATCTATTATATGATTATTTCCATCTACTGTTGCATATAATGAACATTTTGGTTCAGGAATAATAGTAAAGTTTCCTGTATCATCATCTAGTTTTTCCCCATAGTTTATTCCATCATATGATACTAAAAGTTCTGCTTTTACATAATATGTTCCAGCTACAAAATCACGGTATTCTGAATTAAATGAATAATCTTCTTCAAATGATTGTAACGAATTTGCAGAATACATCGTTATAGACCCATCTCCATCTGCATAATAATTTGTTGTATTGTTTGAGAATATTGTTCCTGATGGGAATGGAATTAATTGATCATTTGCATTATATAAAGTAAATCTTATTCCGACTTTTTTATCTAATAGTGTCGTATCTGTTATTGTTTTACCATTTGATGTAATAGTTCCTACAGTTACTGATACACTACCTCCTCCAGGATCTTGTGCATACATAGTATCTTCTGCTGCACTTACTTCTATTGTTACTGGAGTTGTTAATGAATATGTAGTATATGACATATCACTTGATTCTGTAAATAATACTCCATCTAAATCTAATTCAAATTGAATAGTATGTGTAGCATTTGATATATTTGTTGTTGTATTACTAAAATCTAATGTTACATAGAAGTTTTCTTCTAATATATGTGTTGTTGAATTAAAGTTGTATCCATTTGGATAATTATTATCTGTTGTTCCAGATAGTTTAAAATCCGATAATGGGAATCTTACTTTTGAAGAATCTGAGCTTGTAACTGTATAATAATAATGTTTATCTGTTAATGATTCATATATTGTTATTTTAGTTCCTTCAGGTAATGCTGAATCTACATTTATAAATCTCGTATGTGTATTTGTAGAATGATAATATGTAGAATTTGATGATCTTTCTAATAGATGGAATCTTGCTGTTACACTACTATCTTTTGTAATATTTACCTCTGTTGTATCGAATGTTTCGTATTGTTTACCCGCAGTTATATAACCATCGTATGAAAGCACTGCATCTGATAATAATACTAATGCAGCTATTTTATCATTTACTGCAGTTGTTTCTGTGTCTATATCAGTTTCTGAGGCTTTATGATTTCCTAATACTTCATATGCATCATTTAATTCTTCTATCAAATCATTCCATGATGTAGTTGTATAATATGAACCATTTAAACTTAATGCTTGATTAACTTTATTTACTAAATCAATTTTAGCACCATTATCTTCTAATTCATAATATACAATTTGATTTCTAGAATAATTTGTTGAATTAACTGCAACAATTCCAGAACTTATATTAGAATAATCATAGAATGTTGTTTGTGTTGTATTGATTGATTCATTTGTATAAGATGTACCACTTCCCTTTGTTGTAGTAACACTTGGTAATGAAGTTGTTGGTGTTTTATATAAATATGCATTAGTTAAATCTTGGTACAACTTTCCTTGTGTTGTGGTACATGTTTCTGTATTTGTGCCACATCCTAAAGAATTTGTTATTTGATCAATTGTTACATTTATATCAGTATATACATCTGAAGCAACTGGTGTTATTGTTATATTTTTATATCTTGCACTTGATAAGTCTTGTCCTCTACCAGCGAAATAAATATAATTTGTACTATATAATGCACTTTTATTTTTATTTTTAAATGCTTTATTAGCAGCTATCGATGTTGGAGTACCATTTACATAATATAAAACTGATATTTTTTGTTTCAATATATCAAATGCTAACCTAAACCTATACCAATTAGCTACAGATAAAGATCCATAATTTTTTGATGTCACCCTAAAGTTTGTTTCTTGAAAATATAATTCAGCTAATGTATATTTAGTATCATCAGCATTACCTTTTATACCACTTGGTGAATCGAATTTAGTTAACCAAGTACGTAAGAATAAATTATCTGAACTAATATCTTCTGTATATGCATCAAATTCAACTATTACATTTTCAGATAGACTAGCAAATCTTTTTTGTACTATTGGAATTGTTTTTGAATCCGCAGATACTTGATGTAAATAATTATCTCCTCCAGAAACTTCCTCAATTGTTGTAGCTGTTGAAGAAGTAGTATTTTCTGTATTTAAAATATATGAAACTATATCTGTCCATGATTTATCATATAATCTATTCGCTGTATATGTAGTTTGGGTTGAATCTGGTAGAGTCACAGTAAACTCTGAATAATTATTCATATTTTCATAAAAGAAATTAGTATTATTTGAATTTTCTGTCCTTATAAATGCAATTATATTATTATTATTAGTTATAGTATTATTAATTATTTTATTTGCATTTATATTTATTATATCTCCCCTATGAAATGATTTTTTATAAACGTAGTATACTTCATTTTTATCAGAATCATTTACTGTTCCACCTGCTGTTATAATTTCTTTAGTATTTACTAATGATGGTTCAGGATTAGATGCATTACTCCCATATAACATTGAATCAGCTTCTGTTGATGTTAAAGGTCCTGAATTCCAATCTTTAAATATTAATACATCCAAATCATATAAAGCAGTAAATTGGAATGATGCATTTGTATTTATAGTATTATTTAGTATTAAATATTCTGCATTCATATATTTATATGGAACACTTGTAAATAGATAATTAGTGTATGATGCATCATTATATACTAATGCTCCATTTTCTAATACTTTATTAAATTGAAAGTCAGTAGAAGATAAATTACTTGAATAATAAATAGTATCTACTAATGATGTATCGTATTCAGTGTATGACGCATGAGCATAAGTAGATCCAGTACCTTCTGTTGCATTAATATCTTCCGAATCATCATACGGAGTAAACGTTAATAATCCATTTATTGCACTTGTTAATGTTTGATATGCTAGTGTTATTTGTGTTGTTATTGCATTTATATCATCATAAACAGTATTTGCTTCAGTTAATGCATCTTGTAATATTCCCCATGTTAATGGAGTATAATAATCTTCAGTATAATTATTTGTTGCAATTTGAATTAATTCATATAATTCTTGTTTAGATACTTCTTGTAGGTATTTTGGAAGAAATACAATTTGATATGTTTGTGTACCTCCAATATTATCTATAATATCTATTGTAGCAACTTGTGTTTCTATATTTAATGATATTGTATGTGATACATAATAAGGATTGGTATCCAATGTTATATTTGTACTCGATGTTAAAGGGTTATCTGTATAGAATGAATAAGTACTACTATAAGGATCAAAATCTAACATTGAAACATTGTCTATACTTATATTATCTATTGGAACATCAGTTGTTTCTACTACATTAATATTTTTAATATAAAATTCTTCAGTTCCTGATATTCCTGTTCCTATTACTAAATGTGATAATGATGTCATTGCATTAGCAAATGTATCTGAAGAAGTTGTTGAAATTAAAACATTATCTAAATATGTATCATAAGTATTATTTATAATATCTACTTTATATTTTACATTATGCCAAGTATCTAATGAAATATCTGTCGTATATTCTGTAGTAGTAGTACCAACATTCCTAAATGAAGTTATACTATTACTTTTATTAATATAAGAATGTACTCCTATTAATGTACTTGTATCTGCATTATAGTTATTTCCCATACTTGCATTGTCAAGAAATGATCTTAGATATGTATTAGTATATGTTATTGTTTGATCTGAATTTTGATTTTTTAGATATATATCATATGAAAATTCTAATGAAGTACTTATAGGACCAAATTGTTTTTCAATATAAGCTAATTCTGTTGATGATGTATCTACAAAATGTATTACACTATTATTTTGAAAATAATCTGCTGTAACTGATGTTTGTGTTTGTCCTACAGGGTAGTATATGGCTACTCCATCTAGTAAATCAACTGTTGTATACGCTACATTAAATGTGAACGTTTCACCTTGTAAATTAGTTAATGTAACTGTTATTCCATCACTATTTACCACTACTGAATGTGAAGCATAATCATTTGTCGGTGTAATTGTTATTACTGAATCAGATGGTGATGTTAAATCATATAAGAAGTAATCTGTTTGATTTTCTGATATATTAAATGTACTTCCATCTATCGTTATTGCTGTAGCACCTATATCCATTATTGGTTTTATTTCTATATCATCTATGTAAAAATCACTTGTATAACTTTTACCTGTTCCAAATATAAAGTTATCTACTTCTGTAATATTTGACCCATCTTCTTTAGTAGTTACTGTAAACGCCCTATTTTCAACTATTGTAGTCCATGAACTTGTAGTATCATCATAATAATACATTGAATATTTTCTTGTTGCTGGATTAATTTTATATCTAAATTTATACCAAGTATTTAATGCAAAATTATTTGCAATTGTTTGGGTTCCAGATGCTGATAGTGTTGCTCTTGATGTAACTTTAAATGTAGTTCCTGTTCCATCATTATTTCTGTGGGCATAATTTTCAGCTATAATTTTATATTCTTTATCATCTTCATAATTTATTTGAGTATAACTTGGCCATAACCTTATCCATCTGTTATCCATAGTGTCTGAAACATATAAACTATAATCTAAATAGAATTCTCTAGATAAAGGTGCAAACGATTTTTGTAAATATGTTAGATTAGAAGTATCTGTTTCATGTAATTTTATACCTGTTTTTCCACCTATAGTTCCATCTTCTTCTTCATTTAATGAATTATAACCAAAGAATAAGAAATGTCCTGATGGTATAGAACCTCTATATCCATTTAAACCATAATATGCCATATTATATGTAAAATCATCAAATGTTTCATGGAAAAATATTGAATTTGTTACTTTACTTGTTTCTTTAACCATTATTATTTGATTTGCTCCATTTGAACTTCCATCTGATGTATTTCCACCTATTATAACAAAGTTATTTGAATTGTTTGATGAATCATAAACATATGATTTTTTATATACATCATAAGTTATTCCATTACTTCCTACTACATTATCACCCGTATCTGTGTAAGTACTTAACCACGATGGAGTACTTGTAGTTGCAGGATCTCTTAATACTAATACATCTAAACTTCTATTAATATAAAATGTTAATAAAGTTGATGCTGAGGAAGTATTATCTGCATCTGATACACTTATTACCTCTGAGTTTAAATATTTATATGGTATATCAGTAAATGTATATGTTTGATTACTATATAATAAGTCTCCTACTCCAATACCATCTAAGATAGCTTCATTTGCAGTAGATGTTCCATAATATGATAAATTATTTATTAATAAACTATTATATTTTGCTGTTGTATCTGTTCCTTTGCCAAGCTGTGCTCCATCTCCTACGCCACTATTTAAAGAAGCATTTAATGTATATGTTGGTAATGTTTCATAATAAGTACTTAATCCACTATACGTTTCATAACTTGACATAGATGATGTTGTTACTGTTGAAGTATCTGTTAATGTGCCCATAGTTGCGGTTACACTTATGTCTCCTGCATTTTTTGATGTTCTTACTGATACCCTAGTAATACCTGCTTCAAAATATAAGGTATCACTTCTTGTATTAGTTGGCTCTGCAGAATTATATCCACCTAACCATGTTCCAGTAACAGTAGTTCCATCTAATAAGTCATATGTAAATGTAATGTTTTCATTTTCAACTCCACCATCATATGATATACATCTATTTCCATTTGAATCTAAAAGTTCAACATCAAATAATATTATGTCACTACCATTAGCCTTTGCTCCATCACTACTTACTAAAGGTGTAATTGATATTTCGTATGGTTCTCCATGAGTTGTTACTGAATTTGTCGCTACTTGCTCTCCTGAAGCATTATAACCAACTGCTGTTAATGTTCCACTTGCCCAAGTAACATCGGTAAATGTATATAAATAACCATTAGAAAGCGTTCCTAATCCTGTAGTTGTAGAGCTATTTCCTACTAAAGTTCCATTTAAATATAATTTAACTGATTTAACATTATTTCCAGCCACATATATGTTTTTAACAGTACCAGCTGGATAATTCCAATGGCCTATTATATATACACTAGGATCTTCTCCAAATATTGTTTGATCTACATAATATGATTCTTTAGGAATCATCATTGCATCTACTTCACCAGATACTCTTGATACTTCACTTAATACTCGTCCATGTGATATAGAATCACTAAATATCCAGTTAGCTCCTCCTACGTATTTAGTAGATGATTTAATTGAATTTTTCCATTCTATTTGAGATATTGCAAACGATTCATTTGTAACATCTGAATAAGTTGCTGCATCTGAAGATGAAGTTGAGTTTGTAAATGTTTCAAATCCTGTTGTTGAATGATCCCATACTCCTCTTCTCACTTCTAATCTATCATATTCTCCTTCTACTGCAGGTTTAGCCCCATAAGTAGAAGATAACATTGAACCACTTCCTTGAGTTGTTTCACCGACATCAACATATTCATTTATTAAAGTACTTGAAGCTGATGTCCCTTGTCTAATAGCAATTAATCTATCAGAACTTGATACTGTTGATTCAAATGTTCCACTATTAATATCCTCTGTTCTATTACCATAATCAAATTGATTAATAACTGTATTTAATATACTTCCATATGTATCTGAAGTATAATTTGAAGATGAATATGTTAACCAACTTAATGAATTAATATAAGTACTATCTACTGTTGTAACTAATCCTGTTGATTGATTACCAATTTCCCACATAATTATTGAAGGGTGATTTCTCATATTAATAATCATATCTCTCATTGCTTCAATTCTTAATTTAAATGAATCTGAGGTGTATGTTGAAGAACTTGCTGAATTACCTTCTCCGTCTACTCCAGGCTGTAATACCATTATTCCATATTTATCTGTAATATCTATTTGAGTAGAACTTCCTGCTACATGTCCCCATCTAATAAAATTAGCATTAGCATCTTTCATTAATTTAATTGTATAATCCTGTAACCAATTAGGATAAGCAGCACCAAATGTAGCCCATTCTTGAGTTGCTTTTTGACCCCATCCATCTAATACAACATAATTTTCATTTAAATAAAATCCATAATCATTTGTCATTTTAAGTGTTCTTATACCGAATGATACGATAGTATCATCTATAGTTGTACCATTTTCTATGATTTGTACTGTTGCAGTATATAAATATGGATATGTAGATGACCACCTAGTAGGGTTTAATAAATTTCCACTCATTTGATATATTTGTTTTGAGCCAGCTGTTAATGTTACTGTTGAAGGTGATGTTAGGGTTAATACTGTACTTCCATTAGCATCTTTAATAAGAGCTTTATAACTAAATGTTCTTGATGTATCAGAATTATTCTCTATTTCTGCATCTACATGTATTGTAGCTATATTGGCTGCTTCATCAGATGTATATACATATGTTCCTTGTCCTTCAGTAAAACTATATAAAGGTAATGATAAATGCAAATCATCCACTATATATAAATAACTATTTCTATAAAGTCCTCCATAATTAGGATGCCAATGAGAATCATGCCAAGGAACAATACTTGTTGTACCTTCCATAGTATATGGATAACTATTATCTACCATTACAACAATAGTATTAGTTGCTCCAAAATTAACACTATCTGTTATATCATACCCAAATGCAATAAATCCATTTTCATATGTACCAGTTTGTAATACACCATTTACGTATACTTTAGCAGCTTGTCTAGCTGCTTCAAATTCTATTATTACTCTTTTACCTGTTTCGTTTGGTAAAGTAAATTCCTTTTTATACCAAGCAGTACCTGAATATAAACTTCTTTCTCCATATAAATTATTTGTTTCTTGATATGTATTAAATGTATCTTCATCATTATAAGTATGAGGTAAAGAAACATCTTTCCAAGAGTCTACTAATACTGTAGATTCATCATATGACGAACTATATGGAAGAACTGTTGAAGTATCTGATATATTTATATAACTTGTTTCTGTTCCTCTTGTGCTACTTGCATTTATAGTACCTTCTCCCTTAGTAAATCTCCATCCATAATTAAAATTATATTGTTCTCTTACTTCTCCAGCTCCACTTCCACTAAATAAGTTTTTAATTGAAGTACTGAATGCTTGTAATGTTTTATTGTTTCCATTATAAAATGTTAAAAACAAAAACACAGCAATAATTACTATTGTTAGAGATGTAATTAAAATTGTCTTTTTGTTTTTTCTCATTTATTTCCTTTCTAACTCATTGTTATTATTGGTGTTGAATTAGTAATTGGATATGTATAATTTTGAGTTGCATCCGTTTTATAATATCTTATTGAATATACTGTTCTTGAAGGTATTACTATTACTACTTGATTAATATACGATACATTGTTTACTACTTGTGTTCTTACTATTGTATTTGAATCATTAAATATATCATTTGTATTATCAATTGATAGAACTGAGTATGTCCATGTTAAAGTAATTGTTTTATCTTCTAAAGAATTGTTAGATAATACTAAATCTAAATATTTTTGATTTTGAGCATCTATTATTTTTTGTACTACTGTTTTGGTAGAAACCCCTATTCTATAAGTTGCTGATAATGTTTTAGTAAATGGTGAAGATGATGTAACTGTTACTTCTATATCTACATAATCATTGTCTTCGAAATTCAAATCATTAGCATTTGTTAATGTTATTGGTATTCTATTTTGAGTTTTATTTGTTGAAGAGTATGTTAGGGTACCATTATTTGAACTAGTACACGTTACATTACCTGATATATTTGGATTACAACTTATTGTATAATTATAATTTATACTTTCTTGTGTCCATCTTAAATCATCTTTATAATTTTTCAAATCTATATCAAAGGAATAATTGCTATCTCCATCCCAATCATTTAATTCATAACTAATATTAGATGTAGTGTCTCCTAAAGTATCACTATAAAAATAAAATTTTTTTGAAATTAGATAAGATTCCTTAATAGAAGAAAATACATATCTTGAATATGTAATTGTACTAAATAAAGATATAAATGCAGAAGCAAAAACTAAAGATAAAACAATAATTTCTCTTTTTGTTTTACTTTTAAAATAATTTTTAATTGTTGTATATATTTTATTAAGCATTTATATAATTATTCCTTTCTAACTTACTTTTTGTGTTGCATATATTCTAATTGTTATATAATCAACTAAATTAGCATATTTATAATAACCTGATGATGTTGGCCAATCTATTGTAAGAGCAAAATTATCTATTGTTTCAACTGAATGTGTCATTGTATATGTAGGAGATGTATATGTTGTAGATATTCCTGATGGTGTTAAAACATTATTTCCAGTGCTGTTTTTAATAAGTGAGAATGTTACAGGCAAATTAGTACTTCTTTCTATTTCAATATAGTAATCTAATGATACATATGAAACACTAGATGCTTCTGTATTTGTTACATAAAAATTATATGTATTTGTGACACCTGGTTTCATATCTGAAAAAGGTAAATTAATTGATTGAATTGAATCACCATATATTGGTACAGCTACTCCTACAGGTACTTCTGTTGCACCCATACTTTGATGTCTTGCAAATGATTTATTTATTATAAAAGAAAACAATGCAACAATAAATATTAATAATAAGAAAAATGTTTTCTTTTTTTCCATGTTTACTCCTTCTATGAATCCATTTTTTGTTCAACAACTATATTTATAACTATATTTTCTGATGGTGCTGCTACTCCAGTTGATGTATCGCTTGCATTAGCAATTGTTGTATTTAAGTCATCCCATATAACACTTATTGATGCATTTACTATTTGAGAAGTAGTCATATCACCTCCTGCTGGAAGGTCAATACTCCCTTTATAGTATCCAACATATGTATTTGCTGTCCATGTTTCGCCTGCTGTTTCACACGTACTTTGTGTAGTGTATGTATTTGTACTACATATACCCGCTGGGACTTTACTTAACAATGTTGGTGTCCATGTTGCCCCTGCTGTTTCACATGTACTTTTTGTTGTATATGAACTATTAGAACAAGTTCCACCAATGGATACATTATTAACAATAATATTTTGATTTCCAATAGCTGTAGTATCAATATTAATATAGTAATTCATTGCAACTTGACTATAAGTTGGATCTATTTCAATAGAAGTGGTACCCATCATTCCGGGTGCTATATAACCACTTTTAACAAGGCCACTAAGACCACTCCAATTAACGGTAGAACTAAATGATGTAACAGTATTCGGAGTAATGTCAGTATTATTTACTTCTATACTCCATTTAGCAACATTTAAAGTACTATTAAACTGCGCCTCACTAACATATCTGGCATATGAAAAATAACCTATTCCACTAAAAAACAGTGAAATAATTAGCACTAAAATATAAATTTTTCTAAACTTACTTAGTTTGCTCATTTTTACTCCATCTACCATCAATTATCATTATATATATAATATTATCATTTATTTAAATAATCGTCTACAATATTCGACATATTTCACAGATTTAATCAAGAAATTTTTGACAATTTTTGGATTAAAAAATAATAATGTTATACATTATTATTATTCCCATATCTATATGGTAAAATCGCTTATATATTGGATATATTTGCTAATTATTTAAAAATCCTATACAAATTATAAAAAATTCTACTATAGTTATTAATATTGATAAAAATATCATTAAGTTCCCTACTCCGATAAATCCTGATTGTTTAGGGCTTTTCATTGTCATTTGGAAACCTTTTTCTTGAGACAATCCTTTAGAATCATCAAGTGACAATTGTAGTGCTTCGTTTCTCAAATTCTTAAGTTTTTCTATTTCTTCACTATGAAGAGTTAATTCAGCAGGTTCTTCATCTTTAGTTGTTTTTTTCATATCAGAAAAACTAAAATCATCATCTATTTGCATTCCTAACATAGTATAACCTTTATTTACATTACTAGATAATTTTTTTATATCATTTAAAGACATAACCGCTATAATAGTTTGAGAAACATTAGTTTTGCCTCTAATGGTTTCATCTGTTTTTACGCTTGTTAAATCTTGTTTTTCAGATACCAATAATTCTTCTCTTTGTCTTTTCATAGAATTCATTTGAATAGAAAGTTCTTTAAAAAACAAAATTATTCTTAATATTTTTACATACAATTCGGTAGCAATTGTATTCTTAGCAACATTAGTACTTTGAATAGAGTTCATATCTAAATCATTAGCCTGAATTCTCATATTATCATTTTGCCTAAAAGTTGCAATAGATTCTCTATATACATCATCTTGTTTAGTTGCAATTTCAAATGCTGTTAACATTCCTAATATAAAATCATAACTAGTACTGCTAATAGACGACTTATTTGTAACATTTTGTGCATCACTCAAATCTATTTCAAGACCACTTGAAAACATTCCCAAAGTAGTTAATATATTTTTTAATCTATTAACATCAATACTTTGAACACTAGAAAAATCTTTATCATTGGATAAAGCATTACTAGAATTAGGTTGTTCAAATACTAAATCAAACATATTATTTTGATAAAGATTCAATAAAATTCTTTATTTTTTCTTTATCTTCTCCTTCTTCAATATCAATAAGTTTATCTTTATTATTTTCATCTTTAGCAACTCTTGATGCACATATTATAGCAGTACCATTTTCTTGCTTTAAACTATACAAAAGATATTTTCTACTTTCAATAGAAAGTACTGTAATAATTTCTGCTTCTTTAGTTTGACCTTTTTCATCTTCAATAAAGAACTTATTATTTTTACTCATACATCCTTACCTATTCTTTCTAAAATAATTATAATATATTTTTTTTATGTTGTAAATGTTTTTTAAAATTGTTAAAATATTCTAGTACGATTTAAAGGAGAAAATATGAATAAAGAAATAATTAATGAAATAAGTAAAGAATTAAATATAAATAATTCTAATATAGAAAGTGTATTGAAACTATTAAGTGAAGATAATACAGTTCCGTTTATAGCAAGATATAGAAAAGAAGTAACTGGTGGAATGGATGAAGAACAGATAAGAAAAATCAATGACTATTATGTCTATGAAAATAATTTACTTAAAAGAAAAGAAGATGTAATTAGATTAATTGATGAAAAAGGATTATTAACTGAAGAAATTAAAAATAATATAATGTTAGCTAAAAAATTAGTTGAAGTAGAAGATATTTATTTACCATATAAAGAAAAAAAGAAAACTAAAGCTACTGAAGCAATTAAGAACGGATTAGAACCACTTGCTAAAATTATAATGAGTTTACCAGATAGTTTTAATTTAGATAATGTAAATAAATATTTAAATGAAAATATTAAAACTATTGATGATGCTTTAGAAGGAGCAAAAGATATTATAGCTGAATGGATTAGTGATAATGCTTACTATAGAAAATGGATTAGAAGTTTTATATGGAAAAATGGTGTTATAAAATCAAGTTTTAAAAAGAACGCTGTAGACGAAAAGAAAACATATGAAATGTATTATGAATTTGAAGAAAATATTAAATATATTAAACCTCATAGAATACTTGCAATTAATAGAGGTGAAGATGAAAAAGTATTAAAAGTATCTTTAGAATATAATACTGACGAAGTATTTGATTTTTTAAAAAGCAAAATTATTAAAAAGAAAACAGAATGTGAAAAATATATTAATGATGCTATTATAGATAGTTTTAATAGACTATTAAGCCCAAGTTTAGAAAGAGAAATAAGAAATGATTTGACAGCACAAAGCGAAGACGCTGCAATAGAAGTATTTAAAGATAATTTAGAGCATTTATTATTAATAGCTCCTATGAAAGAAAAAACTGTATTAGGATTTGATCCAGCATATAGAACTGGATGTAAATTAGCCATTGTTGATCCTACAAGTAAAGTGTTAAATATATCTGTTATTTATCCTCATGAGCCTAAAAATGAATGGGACAAATCAAAAAGTATTTTGAAAGAATTAATAACTAAATATCATGTAGATATAGTATCTATAGGAAATGGAACAGCATCAAGAGAAAGTGAGAAATTAGTAAGTGAAACATTAAATGAATTAAATAATGGATGTAAATACGCTATTGTAAGTGAAGCAGGGGCATCAGTATATTCAGCAAGTAAACTTGCTATAGAGGAATTTCCTAATTTACATGTTGAGCAAAGAAGTGCAGTATCAATAGCAAGAAGAATACAAGATCCATTAAATGAACTAGTTAAAATAGATCCTAAATCTATAGGTGTTGGACAATATCAGCATGATGTTAATGAAAAAAAGTTAAATGAATCATTAGACTTTACAGTAACAAAATGTGTTAATAATGTTGGAGTTGATATTAATACAGCATCAGTATCAATATTAAAATATATTAGTGGACTTACTAAAACGAATATAGATAAACTAATTAAATATAGAGAAACTAATGGAAAAATATTATCAAGAGAAGAAATAAAGAAAAAGAAACTATTAAATGATAAATCATATGAACAATCTATTGGTTTTATGAGAATAATAGATGGAACAAATCCGTTAGATAAAACAAATATTCATACAGAAAGTTATGATAAAACTAAATTATTATTAGAAAGTATTAAACATAATATAAATGATATAGGTACAAAAGAATTAATAAGTGATTTAGAAGCATTAGACATAGAAAAGACAAGCAAAGAATTAAATATTGATATATTTACCTTAAACGATATTATAAGCTCATTAATGGCCCCAAATAGAGACTATAGAGATAATTATGAAATGCCATTATTAAAAAGCAATATATTAACAATAGACAATTTAGTAGTAGGAATGAAATTAGAAGGAACAGTTAGAAACGTAGTAGACTTTGGAGCATTCATAGATATAGGATTACACGACGATGCATTAGTACACATATCAAAAATAGCAAATAAATTCATAAAACATCCTAGCGAAGTATTAAGCGTAGGAGATATAGTAACGTGTTATATATTAGAAATAAATAAAGAAAAAAATAAAGTGTCACTTACACTAATTGATCCAAAATAAAAAAATAATTTTTAAAATTATTTTTTTATTTAACATTATTATTAGAATTAGCAATTTGATTACCATAAGAATTATCAATATGACTTAAATCCTTATAACCAATAGGCTCACCCTTTTTGAAATCAGTAATAGGAATACTACTAGGTTTAACCTTTTTAGCTGCAAAACCACCCGCATTTATTCCTTGCATCATATTAACATCACTAGCATTAGGTTTATAACCATTATCATCAACCTTTTCTTCAACTATAACATCTTTTTTCTTACCATTAATACGAGCTATTAATATAACTAAAACAATTAGTATTATAGTTCCCATAATAATATAAAACATAAAATCACTTCCTAAATATAGTATAAAATATTAAATATCATTTTTCAATTATATTATAATTTATTTACATTAATTAGTAATGATTATATAAATGATATTATAGTATGTTTAGTTATTATTCATAAGCTTTATTATAAAAAAAAATACTAAATTAATAGTATTATTTTTGCTTTTCACCTGTGATTATTTCAATAGCTTTTTTCATTAATAAGTCATATCTAAATAAATCTTTTGATCCAATACTTTCAAGAAATTGTTCTACTGTCATATTATAATTCTTAGCTGCTTCTTCCATTCCATCATCTAGTTCTTTATCTGTTATTTCCAATTTTTCTTGTTTAACTACTTCATCTAATAATAATCTATATCCTACTCTTTTATTTGCTTCATCTTTAAGTGTTCCTTTAAATGTATTCATATCAGAATTACAATATTTTAAGTAATCATCTAGTTTAAGTCCTTGCATTTGTAGTTTCTCAGAAAATTCTTTAACTAATCTATTTGTTTCATCTTCTGTCATTTCTTCTGGAATTTCATATTTTGAATCTTCATTTATTTTATCTAAACATTTAAATAAAAATTCATCATCTATTTGTTTAGATTTTTCTGCTACCATATTTTCTTTAATATAATTCTTTAATTCTTCTAATGATGATACTCCGCCTACTCCTAAATCTTTAAAGAAGTCATTATTAAATTCAGGCATTACTCTTTCTTTCACTTCTTTTACTTCAACTTTAAATGTTACTTCTTTTCCTTTTAAATCTTCTGATTGATAGTTTTCAGGAAATGTTACTTTCAAATCTTTTTTATCACCTTTTTTAAGTCCTAATAATCCTTCTTCAAATCCAGGTATAAATGTATTAGATCCAATAGTTAATGAATAGTTTTCACCTTTACCACCTTTAAATGCTTCTCCATTTAAAAAACCTTCGAAATCTATTACTGCTACATGTCCATCTTTAATTTTAGTTTTTTCATCTAATGATTTAATATCAACGAATTGTTCTTTTATATGTCCTAACTCATGTTCTATTTCTTCATCAGTTACTTCAGGTACTTCTTTTTTAAGACCTAAATTTTTATATTTTCCCATTTTAACTTCAGGTGTAGAAACTAAAGTAAATTCTATTTCAACAAATTCTCTATTAACATCCTTGATATCAATAGCTGGAGTTGCTGCTGGAGTTATAGTTTCTTCATCTTTAATAAGATTTCCATATAATATATCAACTGCAAAATCTACAGCATCCATATATAAACTTTCTACTCCATATTTCTTAATATATACTTCTTTTGGTACTTGACCTTTTCTAAAGCCATCCATTTTAATATCTTTTCTTTTATTCTTGAAAGCTTTATCTATGCAATCGCTCCAGTCTTTACCTTTCATTTTTAATGTGTAAGTTTTTTTCATTTTATTTCCTCATTTCTCAATATTTTTTTATAATCTTCACTTAATCTTGGATATTTAAAATTAATGTAATCAATCTTTTTTTGAGTAAAATCAATTGTTTCTTCTCTTCCAAATATTTCTACTTCTTTATCAAATATCTCTTCAAGTGATAATTCACTTTTTAATCCTCTAATGTCTTCATTATGATATAATGTTTGTCCATTTCCATCTATTACATCTGTTATACCACCATATTGAGTTACAAAAGGGATTGCTCTATAACCTAATTGTAAATATTCCCCTTGATAAATATCACCTAATACACCTTTTGTTTGAAAAGTATTAGTTCCTTGTGAATTAATATACCTTTCATAAACAGTAACTTCATTTCCTACATTGTCTTTAATTAATTTTAACATTTTTCCCCCTATCAACGCTAAAAAAGGATAATTAACTTACCCTTACAATATTTACTTTATACATACCGTCTGGAGAACTTACTTCTACAGTATCTCCTGATTTACGTCCCAATATAGCTGCTGCTATTGGACTTTCATTTGATATTTTATTATTAAATGGATCTGCTTCTTGACTACCAACTATAGTATATGTTTCAACATCATCATCATCATCATATTTAAGTTCTACTTGACAACCAACGCTTACTTTTCCATCTGTATCTTTTTTATCTATAACAGTTGCATGTTCTAAAGTATATTCTATTTCAATAATTCTTTTCTCTAAAGCAGCTTGATCTTCTCTTGCTTGATCATATTCAGAGTTTTCTGATAAATCGCCTAAAGCTCGAGCTTCTTTTAATGTTTGAGTTATTTCTTCTCTTTTATTTGTTTTTAAATAATTCAATTCTTTTTCTAATTCTTCCTTACCTTCTAATGTAAGAAATATTTCTTTTTTCTTCATGTTAATCCTCTCCTTTGCTTCTATAAATGATAACATAAAAGTGTCTAATTGTCAACAAATATATACTCTCATAATATCATACTTGTTAACCTTAAAAGGTATACACACTTTCACTATTTCTTGGGCATGACAAGCGCTATCTATATTATTATTATCAGAATCTATAATTTTATTAATTTTAATTTTAGTAGGCTTAATAGATGGTCCAAATATTTCCACTTCATCATTAACATTAAATTTGTTTCTTTGTTCTATTGTAGCCATTTGAGTTTTTTCATCATAATCTAATATTAATCCTAGAAAATCCTGATTACTCAATTCGTTTCTTCCACTAAAATATTCCCCTTCTTCACCTGGAACTTCATTATAAAATTGTGGTATATTTTCTCTATTAGAGCATCTTTTTAATACTTTTTTATAATATGACAATGCATTTTTATCAAGTGTACCATTCATCTTCATATCCATAATATTTCTATAAGCATTACTTACTGTTGCTATATAATAAAGGCTTTTCATTCTGCCTTCAACTTTATATGACTCTATCCCTAAATCCATCATATCTGATATATAGTCAACCATATTTAAATCTTTAGATGAAATTGTAAAATCATTTTTAGTACCATTATCAAATATAAATCTACATACTTGTGAACATCCACCTCTATTTGAATCTCTTTTAGTAATATAATTTGATAAAATACATCTTCCACTATATGATGTACACATAGCGCCATGTATAAATACTTCTGTTTGAGTATCAATATTCTCTTTTATATGTTTAATATCATCTCTTGAGCATTCTCTAGCTAAAACTACTCTATATGCCCCTAATGATTTATAAAACTCAATTGCTTCTAAATTTGTAATTGATTTTTGAGTCGATATAAAAAATGGTATTTTAAGTTTTAATCTTTTAATAGCTTCTATAACAGCAAAATCACTTACTATTAAAGCATCTACTTTTAATTTATTAAGTTTTATTAAATAATCATCTAAATTTTCTAAATCATCATTATGAAATATCATATTTACTGTTACATATATTTTTTTATTTAATTTATGTGCATACTTGCTTGCTTCTTTTATATCTTCTAAAGTAAAATTATTTGCATTTGCTCTTAAACTATAATCTTTACCTCCAAAATATACTGCATCTGCTCCATAAATAAAAGCAAATTTTAATCTCTCTAAATCACCTGCAGGTAATAATAGTTCGTATTTCATTTTATATCACCTACTTTATACTTAATTTCATTTTCAAGAAAATAGTTATCTGCATTTAATATTGATGTCAATCTAGAATCACTATAATACTCTAATGTTACTTTTAATTCTATATCACTCATAGTATTAGTATCGATTATTAAATAATCTAACTTTTCCATATCTTCTATATATTTATTTGCTGAATATAATCTTCTCATCCTGATAGTTGAAGCATCTTCATCTTCCATTATTTCTAAAGATATTCCGGATACTTTTTCATCAATAACTGCTCTGTTAGTATTAGATTCTATTTTATAATGCTTATTATAATTAGTTAATAATTTTCTTCTTGAATACATTAACATATTTCTAGTTATAAGAAAGAAAAATAATTTGCTTTTACATTTCTTTCTAATTTCATTTATTTCACCTATTGTTAAATCATTATTAAGTACTATAGAACTAATGCCTAACTTATATAAATAATTAATACTTGAATAGTTTGATTCTATATGATTTTCATTTAATATTAATCTGTTCTTATCAATTACATTTACTAGTCCTATATCTTCAACAATAAATTTAATATTATCATTAAATTTTGAATACAATATTTTAAATTCTTCAATACTTCTATGTAATAATTTATTCATTATTACAAAGACAGTAAATTTACTTGAATATTTATTAATTTCTTCTAAGGTAAAATAAGTATCATATCCTATAGAATATCCTTTAAGTGGTAAAGCAAAAGTATAAAATTCTTTTTTTGTATATTCTGATAATCTTTTACTTCTAGGTATTATTAAATATTTATCTTCTTGCATATTACTATTCCATCTCCTACTTCTAAATGTTTAACTGAATAACCATCTATTTTATCTATATATTCCCAAAATTCTCTTAATTTTCTAATCATTGCTCTCAAATTCTTACTTTTAATTTCTTCTTTTGATTGAACAAGCCCATGGAAATTCATATTATCAATTATTATTATTCCATTATCATTTAAATTATTCTTATATTTTTCAAAAAATTTAATATTTTGAGATTTAGCTGCATCGATAATTATTAAATCATATTTATCTTTTATATCTATTAACAGTGCATCTCCTAATAATAAAGTAATATTTTCAAGTTTACTTTTATTAATATTAGATACAGCTAATAAATATCTGGATTCATCTCTTTCAATACTTGTTATATTGATATCATTTAAAGCAAATCTTATTGTTGAGTATCCTATTGCTGTACCTATTTCAAGAATATCTTTAATTTTATACTCTTTAATAATATTATTTATACATTCAATAGTATCATTTACCATTATAGGTACTTTATTATTTAATGCATAATCTTCAATTTCGTGTATTAAATTATTCACTATATTCAAACCATAATCCTTCATTTCTTAATTCATTTATTGTGCTATCATGTCCAGAATTAGTCTTATTAAAATATAATTTACCATTTTTATCTGAAACGAAAAAGTAATAATCATGATTATTTGGTTCAATACTTGCTATTAAAGAATCAATACTTGGATTACAAATTGGGCCTACTGGTAACTTACCAGCCATAGATGAACAAGCTGAATTTGTATTATATCCATTACTACAATCATTTAATTCACTTTTATATAAATCTCTACTCCATAAATCAACTTTAGATCCGTAATATGTTGTTACATCACTTCCTAAAGTCGAATTATCATTAAGTCTATTCATAAAAACACCTGATACATTTTTTCTATCTTCTTCACTTCCACTAGATTCAAGTTCAATAATAGATGCTAATGTAATAATTTCATGAATAGAATATTTATTTGATTCAATTTCATTTTTATAAGATTCTAATTTAAGATTCATATTATCTAACATCTTTACAATAATATTTTTTATAGTTGCTGAAGAATAAAACTCATAAGTATCTGGATATAAATATCCCTCTAAAGAATAATATATATTGTCATTTAAAATATCATCAGTTAAAAACCAATAATTATTAATCAAACTTTTTAAATATGTTTTATCTTTTAATACATCTAAAATTTCATCTTCTGTAATATTAAATTTTTCAGTAACAGTTGATATAAAATATCTCATATTTTTGCCTTCAATAAATGTTACTGAAATTGTTTCAGCTAGGTTTACGCTTCCCTTTTCTAATGTTTTTATTAATTCATTTAAATCACTCGATGTAGATAATATATAATCTCCATATTCTAAATTATTAGTAGGAGTATTTAATTTAATAAATATCTTATAAGCAAGTTCACTTTTTATAAGACCATTCTTCTTTAAAAGGCTTGCAATAGATGAATATGATTCACCTTCACTTACATATATATTAACTGTTTCATTACTTTTAGATGGTGCACTTGTAAAATAAAAATACCCACCTACAATTAATAAACATACCACTATTATAAATACTATTAGTAATTTTAAAATTTTTTTCATCTATTCTCCTACTTTTGTAATGAATTTAATATTTTTTCAATAAAATCAAATTCGCTTTCGTCTGTTACTGATTTTAATTTAGTCATATTTCCTTTGGGACTTCTTTCATATGTTGATACATATGCTTTAATTTCACCTTTCTTGTCTTTAGTTTCATCTGTATATATTACAAAGTTTTTACTATCTTCTTTGCTCTCTATATCAAACAATATTCTATATTCTTTTTTATTACCATTTTTATCTTTTAATGACAAAGTATTATTTTTCATTATTTCTCCTATCTAAAAATGATTGTAATATTATAGTTGATGCCATTTTATCAATAACTTTTTTTCTATTCTTTCTTTTTGTATTATTGCTTATTAAAATGTTTTCTGCTTCAACTGTAGAAAGCCTTTCGTCTTGAAGAATAACATTATAATTATATTGCTTTTCAAGTAATTCTTTAAATTTAATAGTTTCTTCACTTCTTTTAGATAAAGTACCATTTAAATTCTTAGGATTACCTAAAATTAAAACATCAACATTTCTAGAAGTAATTATCTCATTTAATCTTTTGATTAATTCATCAATTGATTCATATCTTATAACTTCTAAAGGTGTTGCGATAATTCCTAATCTATCACTAATCGATAAACCTAAAGTTTTACTACCTAAATCTAAACCTAAATATATCATTTCTTAATAAAATCTACTAGCATAACTTCAATAATATCTTCTCTATTAAATCCTAGTATTCTACTCCTACATTCTTTGTAACTTGATATATATCCTGGATCTCCGCTTATTAAATATGCAACTATTTGTTTAACGGGATTATATCCTCTTTCTTGTAAGTCTTCACATATTGAAGATAATGCATTTCTAGTGTTTTTATTTATGATTGTTTCTGTATCAACTATTGTTGTTTCATCGTTTTTCATATATTCACTTCCTTACTTTTATATTCTATCAAATAATTACATTTTTCTCAATAGAAAAAGAATATAATTATATTCTCTTTAGTATTATTATTCCTCTGGTATAAGTTTCCTAATAAAGTATCCTTGTTGTTCATTATATTGTTTTATATAAGATACTAATTCACTTGCATTATTCAATACATTAATAACTACATTTTCAGGAATAATACCACAACTATTTAATGATTCAATCATTAAATCTTTATTATTTAATAATTCATATAATTTTAATCTACTATCAATATTATTTAATAACTCTGTAGAATCTTCATCTAGTGCAAATGATATTCCACTATATACTCCATCATTAGAACAACTATAAATATGTACACACAAAGTATTATTAACTGATGTCACTATTCCTAAAGATACTCCATTATTCTCTTGAGATGTAATTTGATAAGTATCAAAAAACGAATTATTACTGGACAATATAACACCACCATCTTTAGACATTTCTATTATATGAAATTCTTTTGTTGATTCATCATAATAATATGTAAAAGAATGCTCTTCATCTTTTGCTTTTTTGATAGAATCTATCATCGATAATATTCCAACAAATGATAATGGTTTCCCAGAAGTATAACACAAAGTAATTTTATCTGGTAATACTTCTTTTAAACATTTTCCAACATTATCATTATTAGTTATATTAGATGCTATATTTGCAAGTGCTGATTTTTGATTTAACATTTTTCTCTCCTTAGACATTTATTATAGATAAAGTTATGTTTTAAGTCAATAAAAAACTAGATAATATCTAGTTAATTTTATTTAACAGTTCCTTTAGTGATATTTCTTTTATAATACTCTTCTAAAGCTTTATCAAATTCTTTTGAGTCAAAATCCGGAAAACAAGTATTAGTAAAATACAATTCTGAATAACTGATATTATATAGCATAAAATTACTTAATCTTAATTCTCCACTTGTTCTAATCATAAAATCTATTGGTGGTAAGTTTTGATATAGATAATTAAAATAATTATCAGTTGTTAAATCATTAATATTCAATTTTCCGTTTTTAACATCTTCAACTATTTTTTTAGTTGCATCAACTATTTCTGATTGTCCACCATAGTTTAAACATATATTAAAGATACCTCCTGTGTTATTCTCTGTTGCTTTAGATAATTCAGTCATCCCATTCCAAACAGTATCAGAAAGAGGTTCTTTTCTTCCTGAAAAGAGTACTTTAACATTATGTTTATTAAAATAATTTATTTCACTTTTAAATTTAGTTACAAATAAATTCATCAAATAATCTACTTCATCTTTACTTCTTTTAAAGTTTTCAGTTGAGAAAGCAAAAACGCTTAAATATTTAACACCTTTATTTAATATATATGTGCTTGTTTTTTTTAATGTATCAAAACCCGCTTTATGTCCGGCCGTTCTAGGAAGTCCTCTTCTAGTTGCCCACCTTCCATTTCCATCTAGTATTATTCCTATATGATTAGGTATTTTATTATTCATATTATTTCCCTCAAACACAATTATACTAAAAAATATTAAAAAAACAAAATATTATTAATATAATTTACACATTTTAGTGGTTTTGTGCTATAATTATGAAGAAAAAAAGAAGGATGGTGAAATATATGGAAAACATTAATGAAATGATAAGTAAAATAGAAAAGCTTATTGAAGAAAAGAAATACATCGATATCAAAAAAGAACTTGATGAATTTAACGAGCATGATATAGCCTTAATAATTGAAGACTTACCAGAAAAAGAACTAGTAAGAATTTTTAGATTATTAAAAAAAGATATAGCTGCTGATGTTTTCTCGTATATGGAAACTGATACTCAAGCTAATATAATATCATTACTTTCTGATAAAGAAGCTGTTGATATTATTAATGAAATGTCAGCAGATGATGCTACTGACTTAATGGATGAAATGCCTGCTAATATAGTTAATAAACTTCTTAGTAAAGTTGATAATGAAACAAGAAGAGATATTAATTTATTACTAAGATATCCTGATAATTCTGCTGGTTCTGTTATGACAGTAGAATATTTAGATTTTAAAGATGATATAACTGTTAAAGATGCAATTAATAAAATAAAGAAAGAATATGATGATAAAGAAACTATTGATACATGTTTTGTCACAGATGATAAAAAGAAATTAATAGGAACAGTATCATTAAAAGACTTAGTTATTAACAAGGATGAAGCTTTATTAAAAAATATTATGAACGATGACTTTTTATCTGTAAATACTCATACTGATCAAGAAGAAGTTGCTAATACAATACAAGAGTATGATCTTACTGCAATACCCGTTGTAGATTTTGAAAATAAAATTGTAGGAATAGTTACTATTGATGATGTTGTGGATATTATTGAAGAAGAGGCTACAGAAGATATTGAAAAAATGGCTGCTATCTTACCTACTCAACAATCTTATTTAAAGCAAAGTGTTTTTGATATTTTCAAAAGTAGAATGCCTTGGTTATTATTACTAATGATATCTGCTACATTTACCGGAAAAATAATTCAACATTATGAAGCTGCATTAGCTTCATGCGTATTACTTACTTCTTTTATACCTATGCTTATGGATACTGGAGGTAATGCTGGTGGTCAATCTAGTGTTACTATTATAAGAAGTTTATCTTTAAATGATATTGAATATAAAGATATATTTAAAATTATATGGAAAGAAATAAGGGTTGCATTAATGGTTGGTATAGCACTTGCAGTATGTAACTTTGCTAAATTAATGCTTATTGATAAAGTTTCATTAAGTGTTGCTTTAGTAGTATGTCTTACATTAGTATTTGTTGTTGCAATAGCTAAATTCATAGGATGTACTCTTCCTATACTTGCTAAAAAGATTGGATTTGACCCAGCTGTGATGGCTAGTCCATTTATAACAACTATAGTAGATGCACTATCTTTATTTGTATATTTTAAGTTAGCTACTAATATTCTTGGAATTTAAAAATGTCTTTATAAAGACATTTTTTATATATTAGATGTTTGATTATTACTCACCGTTCCATATCCTAGAATGCTTTCAGAATCTATATCGTATACTATTCTTGATACAGTGCTTGAACTACTATCTGAACCGCTATCTCCTTCTACAATAGTAATAGTTGTTTTTGTGTTTCCATATATATCAGTACTTGTAGTAATGCTTTCAATAATACCTACTCTATCTGGATAATAGTTAGAAGTATCACCATTAAAGCTATTATTTGAATCAAGAAACACTATATCACCTTCTTTTGGAGAATAATTATTATTGTTTCCCTGTAATTTTTTTAAGGAACTATTACTCCAATTATATGTAATATTTGAATTTGAATTTGTTGCATATTCATACAAACTATCTATCGAACTATATGGATTATTATAATTATTATAGTATCCTGATAATAATTCTTTATTATTTTTATCTCTATTTAAAATATCATTAACAAACTTTGTATTCCAAGATTCATTTTCATTGTAATTACTTGAAGAATATACTCCATTATCTTTATCCTCAGATAATTGTTTTGCAGTTAATCCAACTAGACTACCAAGTATTGGCATAGAATCGTTATTATCATTGGTACTTGTATATGATGTTTGACTACCATCAGGAATATATGTCGGAATTCTTGGGGCATTATTTTCATCTTCAATTGGAGCTTCATCATCTGTATCTGTTGTTTCATCATGCACTGATGGTGTATATGTATATTTATTTAATGAGCCTGATAATCCACTATAATTATTTACAGTTGACATATAAACACTTAATATATCAGATGCGCCATCTATTATAGAATCTGCATGAGCAACATTTTTAGATAACGCTTCTAATTTTTTTATCATATTACTTATTTGAGATAATGATGAAGATAAATTATTCCTAGATTTTAGAATTGTACTTAATTGTTCATCTGTAAGTTCACCCATAGCTCTTGCATCTAAAGATTGAATTCTACTACTTGTACTTGAATATTTTGATTTTAATTCATCTATTCTAGAATCATCAAGTAAAGTATCTCCTCCCATATATGATGATAAATTATTACATGCTAAACTACATTGTTGCATTAATTCTTCTGCAGCTTTTATTCTATTTTCTACAACAGGAATGCAATAACTATTAATATATTTTTTTAAAGATTCATAAGCAGGACCTTTATTAATTGTATCATTAACAAATGCAATCAATGAATTTTTTAATTTTCCACAATCAGAAGCTTCATTTGATAACAAAGATATATCTTTACTACTAAAATTAAAATCATTTTTAACTAATAACATTATTATCCCCCTTATACTAATTCTTCTGTATGATGATCACTATCATTTGGAAGTGAAATATCAACTGCAGGAACACCTCTTAAATCTTCTAAACGTTTTTCTAAATAATTATCCATATCATTTATATTTTCAGAAACATTCTCTATCCATAATATATCTGAAGCAATTTTTCCTAAATATAAATTTGTAATACTAATATAATTTTTAATTTCTTCTGTAACTCTTGGAGGAACTGATGTAGTACTCTGATAACTACCTGTAGCATTTAAATCTAGTACTGAAGAATTTTTAATAGCTACTTTTATATTATTCATGTAATCTTGTATAGTTTCAGGCTCATTTACAACTGTTAATTCATCAGTAAGTAAATTAAGTGCGGCACTAGGAGAAGAATATGCAATTGCACTCTTTACTATTTTTTGAAAATCATCATATGATATAATTTCCCATTCATTTGTTTCTTTATTAAACATTCTAAAAGTAAGACCAGTTGGATCTATATCTTCTCCTTTTAATAAATAATTTAAGACATTATTTTGTTCATATAATGATGCATATTCATGTCCTACATTTTTTTTAATTTCAATTAATGGTCCATTCCAGTTTTCAGTTAAATATTTAATATTATTTGAATAGTCTGGCGCACCATTAGAAAAATATATATAAGGACAACACGGTTCTCTATTATTACAACTTTCTAAATACTTTTTTGTCATTCCTGTTGATACACCTGAAAAGTTAACAATATAAGGGACTTCAAAACCCGCTTCATATAATGCTTTTTCTGCATATTCTGCAACTTGAATTCCATTACTAAATCCAGCCACTGTTATATTAGATCCGGTTATGCCATATTTTAAAGAGAGCTGTCGTATCATATCAGCTGCTCCATAACCAGCAGATTCTGCACCTTCATTGTTTCTGTTTTGTATAACTATAATTATGCAATCATCTAGCGATCCGTTTGCTACTAATTTTTTAAGATAATCAGTGTCTAATTCATAGCAATTAGCTCCACATCCATATACATATACTGGAGTAGATGCATTTGCGTTTTCAGGTATATACTGCCAATATCCGTTATTATCACTCTTATAATTTACCCAACCAGCTTCATCATCAAACATATAAACCTCCTGTTACAAATTCATACCTTTAGCACTCCTTCTATATTGAGTTGCTAAATCAACAAAACCATTCATTCTTTTTAATCCATCAATCTTTCTTTGAGCTCTATTACTTTTTCTCTTTAATGAATTAATTTCCATTTTTTTATCAAGAGCTCTTAATCTATCACTAAATTTACCACTTTGTTCATATGAAGATAATTCAGATTCACTTTGGCTTAAATCATAATCAAGATTTGCTCTTTCTTGCCTATTTTGAGTTACATTATTAGCATATTCTAATTTCATTGACGCTTCTTGTGCATTAACTCTCATATTTCTATTAGCTTTTTTGAAGTATCTATTAGCATTTCTGGATACAATTCTTGTTTGAATATTTCTTACTTTACCTTGCCTTTTTTTAAGTTTATTAATCTTATTTTGTATTCTTGCTATTCTTCTTTGTTGCTTTTTTCTTTTATAATCACTTCTAATAAAATATAATTCATTTTGAAGTTTATCTATTTCTTGATATTTTTCAGATAATTTATCGTCATAATTATTTTGAATTCCCTGAGCAATATTAACAGTTCCTTGAGCAATTCCATTATCAATAATAGATTCACCATTAGAATCTTTTGTAAATAAGAATGAATTATCAGCTTGAGAATTTCTTCTTTGAAGACCATTTAATACGGCCTCATAATTAGTTTTTTCACTAAACAATCTGTCTCTATATGATTGGATTTCTGCTCTTTCTTCGGGGCCTAAAGCACCTTTTTTACCAGCAGGTATTGATAATAATTCATCATATTTTTTTAATATTTCATCATATTCGCTACTATATCCGCTTTGTTTTCCTATAAAACTATTATTAGCTCTATGATTATTTATTTGACTATTATTTAACAACCTATTAATTTCATCATTAGAAATAAATCTATTTTTTTCAAATCCATTAGGAAAACCGATACCTACACTTGCAGCTATCTTAATAAATTCACTTTCATTTATACCTTTAACATATTGGTTTATAAATTGTTCTGCAGTCATAGATATTCACCTATTCTTCAGAACTCAATTCATCTATTGCTTTATTTACATATGCTATTTGCTCATCATTTTCTAATGTATCTAATGAATAATTTTCACCATTTTCATGTAAGATTGATGCATAAATATTTGTTTCATCACCCTGTAATGTATAAATAATGAACTCTTTCCCAAATTCATTTTCATCTAGTATATCTAAAACGTTTACTATTACTGGATTACCATTTTCATCTTTTAATTCAAGTCTATTATCAAATTCTTCTTCCATAAATAGCCTCCTAATAATATAATTATAACAAAAAAAGAAAACTAATACTATAATTTTCTATTTATGTGTAAACTAATTATTTTGCTTTTTTATTAACTCTACTGTTGTAACATCATGAGACTTAAATCTATCAACCAAATCAAATATAATACTTTTCATTACCCATTTTCTTATTCCTCTTGTAATTATTAATTTAGAATTATTTATATCATGCATCCCCCTACAATAGTTACTCTTTCCTAAAGGATTAACAATTCTTTTTTCAAATCCAGCAGCATAAATTCCTTCGCTTCCAATTTGTTTACTTTTTTTTGTTAAACCATCATGCATATGAGCACATAATATCAAGTCTATTTTAGAAAGTTCTTCATTCATTATACTAATTAATTCATCTCTCGTAATAATGAGTGGAGAATGAGTAACTAATACATTATACCCATAGTCTAAAGCACTTAATGAATTATAATAATCATTAACGAACATTTCTATAAATTCGTCTTGATGATCTAGCATATATGAATTATATCTAGGAGAAAATCCCATTAAATTAATACCATCATAATTATATATTTCATTATTTAAAACTTTTAAATTTGAAATACTTTCTAAACTTTTTAAATAACTGGTTGAATCTGGAAGCTTATATTTTCTGTTTTCTTTAATATCGTGATTACCTGGTACAATAAAAACCGGGAAATTACTACTAAGACTTCTTAAGATATATTGTAATCTATCATTTACATTTTGATCATAAAAATCCGAAATGTCATACACTAAATCACCATCTATAATTGTAATATCTGGAGTGATATCATAAACAGATTCTAACACACTATCTAAAAATTCATAAGAAGTATTTTTTCTAACGTGTAAATCTCCCAATAAAGAAATAGTATAATCTCTTAATAATTTATCGCTTTCAACATTAAATTTTTCTGTTTCTATTACATGCTTCATAGAAAATAGTTTAACACTATTTATCTCCTTCTTCAAGCATTGTTCTTATATATATACCATAACCTAATGTAACATTATCAACTAATACATGAGTTACCCCACCTATTATTTTATTATCTTGAACTATTGGAGAGCCACTCATTCCTTGCACTATTCCACCGGTTACATTAATAAGTTCCTCATCTAATATTTCAAAACTAAATGCTTTTTGAGTATCTAGTTTATTATAATATTTATCTACTATATTTATTTTATATTCTTTAATTTCTTTATTATTAAGAACAGTATAAATAAATGCTTCTCCTTTATGAATATCATTAAATTCACCTATTGAAATAACATTTTTATTTGGAAGATCGTTTATAATACCAAATATTCCATATTCAGTATTTTTAGTAATAGTTCCAATTTTATTATTAAAAATTATATTAGCATCTTTACTTCCTACATGGCCATTTGTACTTCTATCCATTCCAGTAATAATACTTTCTAATATATTACCATTTTTAACTTCAACTCTGGTATTCGTTTCACTATATGATATTTCATGGCCTAAAGCACCATATACTTTCGTAATAGGATCTATATATGTAAGTGTGCCTATACCAATAATATTGTCTTTAATATAAAGTCCTGTTTTATATATATTTCCTTCTATTTCAACATTCATTAATTCATTTATTTCTTTATTATTTCTTTTTATTAAAACATTTATTTCATTACCTATATTTTCATCTATTATATTAGTTAAATCATCAATATTACTGACATCTATATTATTGATTTTAATTATAATATCACCGATTTTAAGATGTTCTTTTCCAATATAATTACCATTTACTTTATAAAAACCTACTATAACTAAACCATTAGAATTTATGTTTATTCCAATAGATTCTCCTCCTGGAATAATATAATTAGAATAAGCTAATATATTAAATGGCAAAAATAAAATAATAAAGATTGTAAATAATATTTTTTTCATATTACTCCTCTTTATTATTTTAACCTAAATATATAATTAAACTATGGTAATAATTACTACTCTTCTATTTTGAAATCTTTAATTTTACCATTTTCATCCACTATTTTATTAATAGTTTCAGTAGCTGAATTAAGTTTTTTCTCACAGAATTCAATTAATTTCATAGCTTCAGTATATTTAGATATAGACTTATCTAAATCAATATCACCATTTTCTAATTCTTGTATAGTTTTTTCTAATTCTTTAATAGCACTTTCAAATGTTTTTTCTTTCATTTTTATTTACTCCTTTTACTATAGATGAAATATTACCATTATTTAGCATAATACTTATTTCATCTTTTATTTTAATATCATTAATATTTTTTATTACTTTATTATCTTTTAATACAATTGAATATCCTTTAGATAATATATTAGTTGGATTTAATAAGTCTATTTTAAGTTTTATTTTATCCAAATTATGAGTTTTACTATCAATAATAGATAAATAACTATTTTTAATCCTATCAAATAATGTATCTAATTTTTGTTCTTTCATTTCATATAATCTCTTAGGATTATTTAATAAATAATTTGATTTATATTTATTTATTAATTGGTTATACGAATATAATTTATTATCAATAGTTGTATTTAATCTTTCTTTACAAGTATATAAATATCTTAATATTTCATTTTTATCAGGTACTGAAGCATTAGCAGCTCCTGTTGGAGTAGGAGCTCTTAAATCAGAAACAAAATCGCTTATTGTAAAGTCAATTTCATGACCTACACCGCTTATTATAGGTATTTTACTATTATATATAGCTCTAGCTACTATTTCTTCATTAAAAGGCCATAAATCCTCAATAGAACCTCCGCCTCTTCCAATTATTAAAGTATCAATATCATAGTTTTGAGCTAAATTAATCATCTTAACAATATTATCTTTAGCAGTATTGCCTTGCACTAAGGATGGAAATAAATATATTTCAACCAAAGGAAACCTTTTATTAATAGTAGAAATTATATCTTTAATAGCAGCACCAGTAGAAGCAGTAACAACACCTATTCTTTTAGGTATTTTAGGAATATGTTTTTTATGAGGAACATCGAACAAACCCTCATCATTAAGTTTTTTCTTTAATGCTTCAAATAAAACAAATAAATTACCAGCCCCATCCATTTCCATAGAATCAACATATATCTGATAACTACCACTAGCCTCATATACACTAACTCTACCATGTATTAAAACACTATCTCCATCTTTAGGGACAAAATTAAGAGATGAAACAGAATAATTAAACATAACAGCATTTATTTTAGAATTTTCGTCTTTTAAAGAAAAATATAAATGTCCTCTTGTATGAAATTTTAAATTACTTATTTCACCTTTTATATAAACATTATTAAGTTCAGGATTAGAATCTATAGTATATTTAATTAATTTATTAATATCACTTATACTTAGATATTCTTTATTCATTTGTTTCCTCATCAACTATTTTATCTAAAACAGCATTAATTAATTTAACAACTTTTTCATCACTATATTTTTTAGCAAGTTCAATTGCTTCATTTATAACTACAACTTTAGGAGTATCATAATAAAGTATTTCAAAAGCAGCTTCACGAAGTATAGCTCTATCAGTTTTACCCAATCTATCAAAATCCCAATCAATAAGGTATTTACTAATTATTTTATCAATATTATCAATATTAGTAATTACTCCATTAACAACATCTTTAACAAAATTATTATCAATCTCTAAATTTTCTTTGATAACATCTTCTAATGTATAATCAATTTTATTCTTAATATAGAAATCTATTTGATATAGTATAACCATTATTTTTTCTCTAGCTTCAGTTCTTGTTAATTTCATAATTTCCTCCATGACTATTAAATTATACCATTATTACTAAAAAAAAGATATTATTTTTAATATCTTAATTTATTTTAATATTTCTATTTCTTTTTGTAATTCAAGCAATCTTGCTTCAGTATAAGAATCATATTTTTTCTTAGTAGTTTGTTCAAATTCTTTTATACTTTTTCTATCAACTTTAACTTGGTTATCTCTTACTAATTTATGACATCTAACACTATCTTTAAATATTTTACACATTAATGATGAATAACTTGTAACTCTTTGTGATAAAGCAAGTATTCTCATTCTGTGAATAATATCCATTCTAGATCTTTCAGTTAATGAAACATTGTTAAATGTTGCATATCCTAAATCAATGGTTCTGTTTGGTATTTGAGCTTCTGGATTGATTTTGAAATGTTTTCCAGAACCAAGCTCAGTAAACAAATCATTATTGTCACTACCTTCAAAATATACATGTCTAAAATAAGCATCAATATCATCTCTATATACTTTTCTGACCATTCTTTTAGTATCATCACTATATTCATAATAAGATACACCATCAAATTCTAAATCATAATACTTTTTCACAATAAATACCCCCTTAATTTTTTTATATATACTAACATATTTAATAATAATAGTCAAGAAAAAAAGGAATTACTTCCTTTAAATATTAATTAATTCGGTTTCTTTTGATTTATATCTTTCATCTATAATTTTATTATATTTATCTGTTACTTCTTGAATAATTTCTAAACATAATTTTTCTTCATCTTCTCTTAATTCTGCTTTTTTACATTTATTATTCTCGTCTTGTCTTATATTTCTAATAGCTACTTTTGCTTCCTCTGCCATAGTACTTGCATCTTTAACATATCTTTTTCTTGTCTCACCAGTTAATTCAGGTATTGTAAGCATTATTACTTCTCCATTATTAGTAGGAGCAATTCCTAAATTTGCTTCATGTATTGCTTTTTCAATATTTTTTAAAGAACTCTTATCAAATGGCTTAATTGATAATACTCTTGCTTCAGGAACAGAAATAGTTGCTAAAGATTGAATAGGTGTTGGTGTACCATAGTAATCAACCATTATTCCATGTAATATATTAGGATTGGCTCTACCAGCTCTAATCGTAGTAAATCTTTCATCTAAATTATCAACTACTTTTTCCATTTTATTTTTCAATTCATTTTCATCTATCATAAGGTCCTCTTTTCTATAAATATTATATAAAATAAATAATATTAAATCAATCTATAATTACCAATTTCTCATTTTGATTTAGTTCTATTTTATACATACCTGTTTTGGTGCAAAGATATTCAAATATAACATTATCTGTTTTAGTTTCAGTTGTATCTTTCACTGTAGTTACCTCCTCTTCTAATGTTTTTATTCCATATGCATTTCTTGTATTAGTTGTTACAACTTGTGTATTTAAAGCATATGTATAATCAACAGGATTTACTCTTTCATTATCTATTCTTACTTCATAATGACAATGTATACCTGTTGCATGACCTGTTGCACCCATTATTCCTATCTTTTGACCTCTTGAAACTTTATCCCCAACATTTACTACTACACTATTGTATTTTAAATGAGCCATTATTGTAGATATTCCATTACCATGATCTATTTTTACATAATTTCCATAAGAAGAACCGGTACTATCTGTTGTAACATAATTTTTTTTAACATAAGTTATAGTTCCCCCTCCAGGACTTATTATTTCATGATTTGGTCCTCCATATGTATTACTCCATCCCATATCTATAGCCTTGTGAGTAGATTTAAATCCTTGAGTTATTCCAATATAATTACATGGAAATATTAACTTAACCATATATTTTATCTCCTCTCTATTGTTGTTACATCATTCATACTTGAAAATGATTTGAATATTTTATCTTCAAAAGCTTTATATAAGGAATCTGCTCCTAAAAAGCTAAATAATCCTACCCATAAAGAATTTATTAAATCATATTCAGTAAATGATAATGTAAAAACTATACCAATTGTCATTGATATAAAGAAAGATATATATAATAAGCAATTACTACATTTAAATATAGACATGCTTTTAATTTTTTGAACCAATGTTGTACTTATAATACTTGAAGATATTCCAATTATTAATAATGCTTTTATTAAATCATAATTCATTTTTTCATCACCTAATATATTTTATTACATAATTAAAAAGTGATATATTTCAAATATCACTTTTAAAATTATTTATTATTAATTGCAGCTTGTGCGGCAGCTAATCTAGCTATAGGTACTCTAAATGGACTACAAGATACATATGTTAAACCTACTCTATGACAGAAATCTATAGTTGCAGGATCTCCTCCATGTTCTCCACATATTCCAAGTTTAATATCTTTTCTTACGCTTCTTCCTTTTTCTACAGCCATTTTAACTAATTCTCCAACTCCATCTTCATCAATACGAGCAAATGGATCAGATTCGAATATTTGTTTTGCATAGTAATCTTTTAAGAATTTACCTGCATCATCTCTACTAAATCCATATGTCATTTGAGTTAAATCATTAGTTCCAAAACTAAAGAATTCAGCATATTCTGCTATTTTATCAGCAGTAACAGCAGCTCTTGGTATTTCAATCATAGTACCAATTTTATAATGTAATTCTTTACCTGTTTCTTTAAATATTTCTTTAATTGTATCTTCTACAATTTCTCTAACATATTTAAGTTCTTTAGCATCTCCTATTAGAGGAATCATAATTTCAGGTTCTACTTTAAGTCCAGTATCATTTACATTAATAGCAGCTTCTATAACAGCTCTTGTTTGCATTTTAGCTATTTCAGGATATGTAACAGCTAATCTACAACCTCTATGTCCCATCATTGGGTTAAACTCATGTAATGAAGCAACTCTATCTTTAAGAGCTTCAAATGTCATACCTAATTCTTTAGCAAGAGGTTTAATTTCTTCGTCAGTGTGAGGTAAGAATTCATGTAAAGGTGGATCTAAAAATCTTATAGTTACTGGATATCCTTCCATCGCTTTATATAATTCTTCGAAGTCTCCTCTTTGCATTGGTAATATTTTAGCAAGTGCTGCTTCTCTTTGTTCTACAGTATCTGCTACTATCATTTGTCTCATCGCAAATATTCTTGATTCTTCAAAAAACATATGTTCTGTTCTACAAAGGCCTATTCCTTCTGCTCCAAACTTTCTTGCTTGACGAGCATCTCTAGGAGTATCTGCGTTTGTTCTTACTTTTAATTTTCTAATACTATCAGCCCATTCCATAAATGTTTCAAAATCTCCACTTATTTCAGGTTCTACTGTATTAATTTTTTCTCCATATACTTTTCCAGTTGATCCATCTAAAGAAATATAATCTCCTTCTTTAAATACTTTTCCGTCTTTAGTTGTTATTGTTTTATTTTCCTCACTTATTGTTAGTTCACCACATCCACATACACAACATCTTCCCATACCTCTAGCTACAACTGCTGCATGAGATGTCATACCACCACGAATAGTTAATACTCCACGTGCTAAGTTCATACCTTCAATATCTTCAGGCGACGTTTCCAAACGTACTAATATTGTTTCTTCACCTTCATTAGCTTTTTCAGTTACTTCTTCTGCAGTAAAATATATTTTTCCAGTAGCAGCACCAGGAGAAGCAGCTAATCCAGTAGCAATAACTTCTGCTCTCTTTAAAGATTCAGAGTCAAAGTTAGGGTGTAATAATTGATCTAATTGCTTAGGTTCAACTTTTAATAATGCTTCTTCTTTAGTAAGCATCTTTTCATTATAAAGATCTACTGCAATTTTTAAAGCTGCAGCTGCAGTTCTTTTTCCATTACGAGTTTGAAGCATAAATAATTTACCATTTTCAATAGTAAATTCCATATCTTGCATATCTTTATAATGACTTTCTAATATATCACATGTCTTAACAAAATCATTATATGCTTGAGGTGCTACTTCTTTTAATTTATCTATACTTTCAGGAGTTCTAACACCTGCTACAACATCTTCTCCTTGAGCATTCATTAAGAATTCTCCATAAAGTTTCTTTTCACCAGTTGCTGGATTTCTTGTAAATGCAACACCAGTTCCACAATCTTCGCCTTTATTACCATAAACCATTTCTTGAACATTTACGGCAGTTCCCCAAGAACTAGGTATATCATTCATTCTTCTATAATAGATTGCTCTATCATTATTCCAACTTCTAAATACAGCAGTTACTGCTTCTATTAATTGTTCTTTAGGATCTTGTGGAAATTCATCTCCTGATTCTTCTTTATAAATATCTTTAAATTTCATTGCTACACTATACATATCATTTTCATCTAAATCTGTATCGTATTTAGCACCTTTATCTTCTTTAAATTTATCTAATACTCTTTCGAAAGAACTCTTTGAATATCCTTTAACAACATCTGCAAACATCATAATAAATCTTCTATATGAATCATATGCAAATCTCTTATTATTAGTAGCTTTTGCAA
>CAZJEW010000004.1:0-46356 GCA_964545285.1 uncultured Clostridium sp. | reverse complement strand
CCCTCCTAAGGAGGTTGTCGGAGGTTAGAATCCTCTCAGGGACACCATTTAGCTAATTGCTTGCATTTAATTATGCAAGTTTTTTATTTCTTTAATCTATATTGTAAAATCATAAATTATTCCTAGTATTTTAAATACTAAATGTATAATAAGTGATATAATGTTTTCTATGGGAAAGAATAATAAAAAAGATTTATATAATATATTAATATTAACAATTATATTTATTGCTATTATTTTTTTTGTATTAAGAAATAAATATATATGGGGTTCAAATTTAGACTGGATTAGTCAACATTCTGTTATTCCTGATTATTTTAGAACATTATTTTACGATACACATAATTTTTTTCCGAGTTTTGCATTTAATTTAGGAGCCGGACAAAATATATATAATTTTGCTTACTATGGATTATTAAATCCAATAATCATTATTTCATATCTTTTACCCTTTATTAATATGAGTACTTATATTATTTATTCTTCTGTTTTGTTGATATATTTATCAATAATATTGTTTTATTATTTTTTAAGGAAAAATGATTTTGATGAAGGGGTATCATTAATAACAAGTATTTGTTTTATGACGGCAAGTCCATTACTATTTCATTCTCATAGACATATTATGTTTGTTAACTATATGCCATTTTTAATCCTATCATTAATAAGTGTTGATAAGTATTTTAAAGATAATAATAAATGGTTATTAACATTGTGTGTTGTACTAATAATATTAATGAATTTTTACTATAGTATTCCTTCTATAATATGTATAATTATTTATGGTATATATAAATATATAAAATTTAATAAAAAAATATCCTTTAAAAAATTTATTAAAGATGGAATAAAATTTATTTTTCCAATACTAATTGGAATATTAATATGTGGAATATTATTAGTGCCTGAATTATATGTTATATTAGTTGGAAGGGGAAGTTTATCAATTAGTGTTTCTCTAAGTGAATTACTTATTCCTAAAATACATGTTACATATATCTTATACAGTTCATATGGACTAGGACTTACATTTGTATCCATATTGTCAATTATTTCATTATTATTAAACAAGAATAAAAGTAATATGTTTTTAGGAATAATGTTAATATTATTTATAATATTTCCAATATTTAATTATTTATTAAATGGATTAATGTATTTAGATTCTAAAACTCTTATTCCTTTAGTACCTTTATATTGCTTTGCTATAGCAATTTTCTTAAATGACTTTAATAATTTAAATATTAAAGTCAATAAATTATGTGCTATTTCATTAATTGTAATAACTTTATGTATAATATTTACCCCTCAATCATATAAATTGTTTTTATGTGCCTTATCTATTACAACTTTATTAACATACTTAACATACAAAAGAAAAAAATTTAAATTATTCAATTGTTATATAATTATTATATCAATTATCTTATCTCTTATTGTTAATACGCATGACGATTTAATATCAAAAGATAATCCAATATTTAGTAATTATACTGATCAGAAAACTTTAATTGATCATATCACTAACAATGATAATGCAATATATAGAATTTCTTCTTTTGTTGATAATAGAGTTAATTCTAATTCAATATTTAATAATATTAATATGTATCAAGATACTATTTACTCATCTATTTATAATAAAAATTATAATGCATTTTATTATGATGTTTTTAATAATTCAATTGAATATAGAAATAAATTATTAACAACCTCTAATTCTAATATTATGTTTTTAATGTTTATGAATAATAAATACATATTATCTGAAAACGATAATATAGTTGGTTATTCAAAATATAAAACATTAAAAAATATAAATGCATTTATTAATAAAGATGTTCTTCCGCTAATGTATGTAAGTTATAATTCATTTAATGAAAAAAGTTTTAATGAATTATCTTTTCCATATAATAATGAAATATTATTACGTTATGTAGTTACTAAAAATGGGAAAACTAGTGAAACTAATTCTTCGATTCATGAATTAAATATAGAGGATTATACTTACAATAATATTACTGTTAATAAAACTAATAACAGTTATTCATTTAAAGCTACTGATAAATCAAATATAATAATTTATCTTCCTCCTGAAGCTAAAAATAGAATAATAATGATTTCATTTGATATGGATAGAGAACAAAACTGTAGAAAAGGTGATCAAGCAATAATAATAAATAATCAAATTAATAAATTAACTTGTAAACAGTGGAAATATAAAAATAATAATAAAACATTTACATATACTCTTTCAAATAAAAACGTGGATAAATTAACAATTAAATTTTATAAAGGGTATTATAAAATTAGTAATATTAAATTATATTATTTAGATTATAATGATATTAAGAATGTTAATAATAATGTTGATGAAGCTATTATTGATAAAGATTTAACTAAAGGAGATTACATATATACTTCTGTTAATAATAAAAAAGATGGATATTTTGTTACAACCATACCATACCAAGATGGATTTGAAATAATGGTTGATGGAATAAAAACCAAATATGAAAACATAAACTCTGGATTTATAGGATTTAAAATAAATAAAGGGAATCATAGTATAGTATTTAAATACACTTCTCCTTATAAGAATATAGGAGCTATTATATCTATTATTGGAATAATCATATTTGTATTTACTATTAAATATAATAAAAAATAATATCTTATTATTAGCAATTATGTTAAAATATTAATCATGAAATGTTATATTAGAGGTAATATTAAATCAATAATTTTTGAAAGTGAATCTAGTTTGTATAAAGTAGGAATTTTTAGAGTTAAAGAAACTAATATAAGTGAATTAAATGAATATACAGATAAATCAATTAGTTTTACGGGTACATTTAATGAATTAAATACTAATTTAGAGTATATATTTTATGGTGACATTGTTAATCACCCTAAATATGGTACTCAACTCAATGTTACTTCTTATGAAATTAAAGAACCTACAGATACTGACAGTATAGTATTATATTTAAGTAGTGGTATGTTTAAAGGAGTAGGTCTTAAAACTGCAAAAAGAATTGTTGAAAAGTTTGGAAAAGATACAATTAATATAATAAAAAAAGAACCTGAAAAATTATCTTTAGTACAGGGAATTACATATCTGAAAGCTAAGAATATACATGATAAAATAGTCGATAATGAACTTAATCAAGATTACATAATTAAGCTGAATGAATATGGATTTAGTATAAAAGAATCTATCGATTTGTTAACTAAATATAAATCTAGACTATTTGATATAGTATATAATAACATATATGAATTAGTAGATATAATTAATTTTGATAAGTTAGATCTTATATATTTAAAGAATAATAATGAGGATACTTCTATTAGGATAGAAGCTTTAATTAAACATAATATTTTTAATATGTGTTATGAGACTGGAAATACTTTAGTAAGTAAAGAAGAATTATTAATTAAGATGAAAAAGTGTTTTAAGGGTATTTTCTCATTAGATACTTTTCTTGCATATATTAATAAATTAATTAATGATAAGATAATTTGTGAAATAAATGATATGGTTTGTCTTAGTAATTTTAGTGAGGCAGAATATTTAATTATTAACAATATTGAAAGATTAAACAGCATTAAAAATAAATACAATATTGATAAAATTAATCATTTCATTTCAGAATATGAAACAAGAAATAATATTGTTTTTGATTTAGTTCAAAAGGATGCTATTATTGGTAGTATTATCAATAATTTTTATATAATTACTGGTGGTCCTGGTACTGGAAAGACTACTATTATTAAAGCCATAGTGGACATTTTAGAAGATTTGAATGAATACACTGAAGAAGAGATTGCTTTACTTGCTCCAACGGGTAGAAGCGCTAAAAGAATGGCTGAATCTGTTATTTTTCCTGCTTCTACTATTCATAAATATTTAAAATGGAATAAAGAAACAGATGATTTTCAAATAAATGAAAATAATAAAAGCAAAGATAAATTAGTTATTGTTGATGAATCTAGTATGATAGATATTTTTTTGTTTTCATCTTTACTTAAAGGACTTCAATTAAGGGTTAAACTTATTTTAGTAGGTGATGCTAATCAACTTCCAAGTATAGGTCCAGGGGACGTCCTTAATAATTTGATTAATAATGAAAATATTAAAAGTAAATGCTTAACTAACATTTATCGTGTTAAAAATGGAAGTTATATTTCATATTTAGCTAACGATATTAAAAATATTAAAACATTTAATGAAATTGATAATAGTTACGAAGATTTTAAATTTATAGAATCTGATGATGAGAACATTATATCTTATTTAATTCAAATATGTGAAAAAGCAAATAAGAAAGATATCAAAATAGATAATTTTCAAGTACTTGCTCCTATGTATAAGGGTATAAATGGAATAGACAATTTAAACAGAATTATGGCAGATATTTTTAATTCTAATAATGAAAAATATTTAATTAATGATACATATTATAGAGTTGGAGACAAGGTAATCCAACTTGTAAATGATGTTGATAATAATGTATATAATGGTGATATTGGATATATAAAAGATATAAAATACATTGATAAAAAACTTATTGTTACTATAGATTTTTTAGGAAATTATGTTGAATATCATTCAGGTGAATTTGATAAATTTAATTTAGCTTATGCTATTAGTATTCATAAAGCACAGGGAAGTGAGTATGATAACGTAATAGTAATATTATCAAAAAGTTTTAATCGAATGTTTTATAATAAATTAATATATACTGCTGTTACAAGAGCAAAGAAAAGTTTAATAATAATTGGTACGTTAGAATCACTAAATAAATCAATAAATACTTTATATGCTACTAATAGAAAAACTATACTTAAATGTATAAATAATGATAATTAATAAATAATAATATTAAGGAGAGTGATATTATTAAACTATTTAGTGCTACTATTGCTTTTGGATGCGGAATTGGATCTACACTTTTATATCAAAAATATAATAAAGATATAATTAAGCAATTCAAAAAAGTAAATAGAAAGGTTAAAGAAGTAAAATAGTTCATTTGAACTATTTTTTTAGTAAAAAATGTGCTAATATTAACATAGGATGTGATATGATGATTAGAAAAAATTCTGATGAAAAAAAAGTTAATACTTTAAAAGTTAATGATTTAATAAATACTGGAAATAAAATTTTAAAAGTATTATTTGTATTGTTTATTATCTTGCTTGTATATGTTATAAGTTTAATATTTAAAGAATGGGGTATAATGACTTTTATAGGTAAAATCATTTCCATAATATCTCCATTATTTATAGGCTTTTTCTTTGCGTGGTTATTAAATCCGTTAGTTAAAAGATTAATTAATAAAAAAGTTAATAAAACTTTCGCAGTTATTATTTCTTATTTATTATTTTTAGCAGTAATATATTTAGTGTGTGCATTTACTGTACCTGCTTTAACAGAACAAATATCTGATATAGTTGCTGCTATTCCGGATATTGTTAGTGATGTTAATAAATGGATTAATGATTTGTTCTTAAAATTATCTAATATTACATTGCAAAATTTAGATAATGTTAAAGCATCGTTTCTGAAAAAAATTACTGAAATGGCTTCTGATTTACAAAAAGGATTGCCAGAAATGACTGTCAATATTATTTCTGGTATAGCCAGTGGAATAGGCAACATTGTTCTTAGTTTGATTTTGGGATTTTATTTGTTATTTGATTATGATAATTTCTGCGAAGGTTTTTCTAAATTGTTTCCTAAGAATGCAAGAAAAGAATTGAAGGTATTAACTTCAAGAATCAGTACTACTTCATATGCATTTATCATTGGAACATTATGGTTATCGCTACTGTTATTTATAGTTTCTATTATTGGTTTTTCTATTATTGGATTAAATGCACCAGTATTAATATCGTTCGTATGTGTTATTACTAATTTAATACCTTATATTGGTCCTTATATAGGAGCTGCAGTAGCAGGTGCAATAGGATTTACAGAAAGTCCTTTAATAGGAATTTTAACTTTAGTATTTATATTGATTGTTCAAACAATTGATGGAAATTTATTGCAACCATTAGTAATGAGTAAAAAAATGAATTTGAGTCCTATAACAATATTATTATCATTATTAGTATTTGGTTATTTCTGGGGTATATTTGGTATGGTAATTGCAACTCCTTTAGTAGCTATTATTAAGATTATATATGAATTCTTTGATGAAAAATATCATTTCTTTGAGTATAAAAGTGATGAAAATAAATAGTTTTGAGAAATCAAGACTTTTTATTTGACTTGTTATTAACATTGTTATAAAATATTATTATACTAGGAGGAAGTTATGAAGAGGATGTCTAAATCCGAAAGAATAAATACAATAGTTCAAATAATTTTCTATATCATATATGTAATTATAGGAATACTTTTACTTAAATATCCCGAAATAGAAGTTTTAAAACCAATTGAATATGCAACTCCATTATTTTATATATTAGGTTTTTTTAGTATTATTTGTTACTTTGTTAAAAGAATACCTGATGACTATGAATTGTTATTTGTGGGACTTATTAATATTTTTGTTGGATCATATATTATGTTTTATTCATATTTTGATAACACTGGATTTATATTAGGTAATGCATTATTAATATATTTAATAGCAAATATTCTTAATAAAGGATGGCATACAATTAAACTTTCAAGACAAAATGATATAAAAATGTTTCCTAAGTTTGCAATAACAATATTACTTTCTTTATTAGGATTTTTAGTCATAACAAATTTATATAAAGATGTTACTATGCAAACTTTAATACTTGGTTATTATTTCTTATGCTATGGGCTTCTTTCAATGGTAGAACCAATTATGTTAATAATTATTAAAAATCGAAAAATCGAAAAATATTTAATTGATTTACTTGAAGACAACTATGAAAAAGAAGTTAAAAAATTACCTAAAGAAGTTAAAACAGAAAATATTAATAAGAAAGAACATAAATTTAATAATGTTTTAAATACGGAAACTAAATTAAAGGATGTTAAAGTTAATAAAACTAAAGATATCAAACAAAGCAATAAAAAGAAGGAAGTAATTAAACAACCTAAAAAAAATAATAAGAAAGTTGTTAAATAACAGCTTTTTTTGTATAATGGTAAGTAGAGGTTATATGAAAAAGATTTGGTTAAAAAGAATTGAATTATTATTATTATTTGTATTGTTTGGATGTATTCAATACATTGGTATTGTTTTATTTATTTTTAGTGCTATTTCAAAATATTATGTAGAATTGTTCTTTTTTGGAATGATTGTATTAGCATTATTATTAGCTTTTATTATATACAAAATTAGTATTAAGTTTTTTAAAGATGATTTTTATAAAAATGTTTCTATATCTTACTTACCCTTAATGCTTATTGTACTAGTGTTAGGATTATTTAGTTATAATGAAGTGGATATTGGAATATTTACATCGCTATATTATGGTGGGTTATTTAGTTTTACTCTATATGGACTTATTAATTTATTGTATTTTATTAAAAATATTATTATTAGAATTAGAAATAAAAGATAGATTTATTCATAATATTTATTGAGGTGATAAATAATATGGATATTATTAAGGTATCTAGTAAAAGCATTTCTCAAAAGGTTGCTGGAAGTATTGCTAATTCATTCAGAGAGGGTTGCAGTGGAGTAGAAATACAAACAGTTGGAGCTGGGGCTGTTAATCAAGCAATCAAAGCTATATCTATTGCAAGGGGGTTTGTAGCACCACTTGGGCTTAACCTTATATGTACACCAGCATTCTATGATGTAGTTATAGATGGAAAAGAGAAAACTGCTATTAAAATGATTGTTGAGACTAAATAGTCTCTTTTTTTTTACAATTATTTTGTAAAAATAAATAATATTTTAAATACTATTAATTATGATATGATATTATTATTAAGTATTGTAATAGGTAGTAAAAAAGAATAAAATGTTGTATACTATATATGGTATTAACAAGGAGGTGCTGAGTTGATATACACAACAATATTTAATATATTTACTAAAATTCTTGATATTGCGATAGTTTGGTTTATGTTCTATCAAATATTTAAGTATTCTAGAAATAATTTTAAATTAACATTAATTTTTAAGGGCGTAATTGTAATAATAATATTAAAAGTTTTAAGTGATTGGTTAAATCTTAATACAGTAGGTACTCTTTTAGAGTATTTAATAAGTTGGGGACCTCTTGCTTTAATAATTATTTTTCAGCCTGAGATTAGATCTGTTCTTGAAAGCATTGGAAGAACACAACTGTTAGGAAGACATAAAACACTTACGGTTGATGAAAGAGAAAAAATTGTATATGAAATATGCAATGCTGTTGATTATTTAAAGAAAAATAGAATAGGTGCATTAATTGTAATTGAAAGAGATTATAGTTTGGCTCAATACATTGAACCTGCTAGTAAATTATATGCTGATATAAGTAGTGAACTTTTAATATCTATATTTTTTCCAAATAATCCTCTTCATGATGGTGGGGCAATAATACAAGGAGATAAGATTACTTGTGCTGGTAGTGTTTTCCCAACAAGTGCAAATCAAAGTATATCTAAAAGACTAGGAACACGTCATAGAGCTGCATTAGGAATAAGCGAAGTTAGTGATGCTATTGCGGTAGTTGTAAGTGAGGAAACTGGAAGAATTTCTATAGCAATACAAAGTGAATTGAATTATAATTTATCTTTAGAAGATACTAGAATGATGCTTTTAGAAGAATTACAGCCTAAAAAAGAGACATTCTATGAAGCTGATGATGTTAAAGAAGAGGAGGTAAATGATGAAGAAAATTCTAAATAAAATCCTTAAATTCTTTAAAATGATTTTCAGAGGAATATATAAATGTATTGATATAATTATTATTACACCATTGTCGAAGACTGCATATTTCTTTACTGATAGATTTAGTACTAAAGGTGGAAAATTCGATAAATTTATAAACAATCCGAATACATTAATATATATTTCACTTATATGTGCTTTTGCCGCATTTTTCGCTATTGATAAAAAAGTTATTAATTTAGTTGAAACAGAAGCTACCGTATTAAGTAGTCAAGAAGTCGTTGCTGAATATAATAGTGAAGCATATGTAGTTGAAGGAATACCTAAAACTGCTGATATTGTACTTATGGGTAGAAAAAGTGATTTATATCTTGCTAAACAATTGGGTGATCATAAACTTACGTTAGATCTTTCTGGTTTAGGAGAAGGAACACATAAAGTTTCTATTAAATATAATAATCCAATTAATACATTAGATTATAAACTTGATCCTTCAAGTGTAACAATTGTTATTTATCCTAAAGTAAGTGAATCTAGAACATTAACAACAGATATATTAAATACAGATAAACTTAATCAAACTTTAGTTATTAGTTCTGTAACTCTTGATAAAGATGAAGTTATTATAAAATCATATAAAGAAAAACTTGAAACAGTAGCGAGTGTTAAAGCAATTGTTGATGTCAATGCTTTAAGTACTACTAGTGCGGGTACGTATAAACTTGAAAATGTAAAACTTGTTGCATATGATGAAAAAGGAACTGAAATAAGTGATATTGAAATAGTTCCTGGAACTGTAACTGCATCTGTTGTGATAACTTCTCCAAGTAAAGTAGTTCCAATTAAGGTTGTACCAATTGGTGAAGTAGCAAGTGGAAGTGCAATTAGTTCAATTACCTCAAGTATAAACAATGTTACACTATACGGAGAAGAATCAATACTAAATACTATTGATGAAATACAAATAGAGATTGATGTTAATGGATTAAGTTCAAATAAAACATATCAGGAAAATATTAATAAACCAACTGGAATTAGATCCATGTCGGATACTATAGCTACTATTAAAGTTGAAATGCAAACTGAAACATCAAAAGAATTTAGTGATATTCCAATACAATTTGAAAATTTAGATACAACTAAATATAAGGCATTGGCATCTAGTCAAAACGATACAAAAGTTGATGTTGTTGTTAAGGGTGTTTCAACATTACTTGATAAGGTAACAACTGATAATATTAAAGCATTTGTTGATTTATCTGATTTAGGAGTTGGTACATTTGAAGTACCTGTTGAAGTTACTGGAACTGATTTAAAATTAACATATTCTTCTAGAACTACTAAAATAACAGTAGTAATATCTCAAAAATAGGGGTAACATGAAAGAATATAATAGTATTATTAAATTAAGTGAAGAATCTGCATATTTAGATGTATTATATGATTTAGAAAATAGTATTAACTATTCATATAAGAATATTAATATAATTGATGTTTATGCAAAATTATATGATTATGGCTATGCAAGAGCATACAATAAAATTAAATCTTTTTATGAAGATAACATTAAATTATTAAACGAATTATTTAATAGTTTATAATATAAAACGATGATTTTTATTCATCGTTTTTATTTGTTATTTTTCTTTTTTATCTAATGGTTCAAATAATATTCCAAATGATACTAATCCACATATTCCAACAAGAGAATATACTAAATTAGTTATAATTGTATCTTCTCCAAATAATAATGATACTAAATTAATATTAAACATTCCAATCATTCCCCAATTGATAGCTCCTACTATTATCAATGTTAATGTTATTTTATAAAGAGTACCCATCTTTTCCTCCTTTTGCTATTAATAGTTTTAACAATTATATTTTATTTATTCATAATAGAGAATTATTAAAATATAATTTATTATGTAAGGAGGAGATATAATTAAAAAAATTGTTTTAACTATATTAAGTTGTATTATGTTAGTGGGGTGTAATAAGGTTGATTCTAATAAAGTAATAGATAAATTTGAGAAGATTCTTAATAATAATTCTATGTATACTTTAACTGCTGAAATGGATATAGTAAGTAATGAAGAATTATATCATTATGATGTTAAAGTTGATTATATGGAAAAAGATTATTATAAAGCAACATTAACAAATAAAGATAATAATCATGAACAAATAATTCTTAAAAACGATAAAGGTGTATTTGTAGTTACTCCATCACTAAATAAAAGCTTTAAATTTCAAAGTGAATGGCCTAATAATAGTAGTCAAGCATATATCTTAGAAAGTATATTAAATGATCTTAAAAATGATTCTAATGTTGTATTTGAAGAAACTGATAGTAATTATATTATTACTAGTTCAGTAAATTATCCGAATAATAGTTCTTTAGTTAGTCAAAAAGTAACATTTAATAAAGATATGTTACCTGAAAAAGTCGAAGTATTTAATCAAGATGGAATAGTAAATATAACTATTAAAATAATAGATATTAATTTTAAACCTGAATTTAATGAAGAATACTTCAATATAGAATACAATGTCAATGATGAATGCTGTGAAAAAAGTTCTGGTGTACTTGATGAAATAATATATCCAATGTATTTACCAAGCGGAACAACATTTAAAAGCGAAGAAACTGTTAAAACGGATGAAGTTGAGAGAGTAATATTAACTTTTACTGGAGAAAAATCATTTATAATGATTGAAGAAGTATCAAATATTCCAAATGAATTTGAAATAACTTCAACTTCTGGAGAATTAGTAGTATATGAACATATATTAGGTAGTTTAACAGATACATCGCTTAATTGGACAATGAATGGTAAAGACTATTATATTATTGGTGAAAATTTAACTAATGAAGAATTATTAAAGGTAGCATCTTCTACTAGTACTGTATCTTTAACAAAATAATTTAAATAGATAGACAATACTATCTATTTTTTAATTGTATTATTTTTTATTCATGATATAATTATTATAAAATATAGAGGAGAAAATAATGAAAAAAGTTGTTTTATTTTTATTGGTATGTGTAATGTTATTAAGTCTTACTGGATGTAAAGAAAAAAATGTAGAAGGTACGTTAGAAGAAATTATGGATAAGGTGTATGCTAATGTTAATGAAGATGATTTACCTATGATGCTTACTAATACTATAATAGATGAAAGTAATGTTGAAAATTATATTGGCACTACTAATGTATATTTTAGTGAAGCAATTGTTAGTGAATCAGCGGTAGGTTCTATAGCTCACTCAGTTGTTTTATTGAGAATAGCTGATGATGAAGTTGCAAATATAGAGACTTTTAAAAAAGAAATAAAAGAAAATGCTAATCCAAGGAAATGGATTTGTGTTGAAGCTGAAGATGTTATTGTTAATAGTAAAGGAAATTTAATTATATTAATTATGTCTACAAAAGAAAAATCAAAATTAATTAATGATGCGTTTGAAAGTTTATAGTTAAGGATATTTTATGCTTTTTTCAAGTATAAGTTTTTTGTATTATTTTTTACCGTTGTTATTAATAATATATTTTATTGTACCTAAAAAATATAAAAATTTAGTAATATTAATATTTAGTTTAATATTTTATTTTTATGGTGAACCAAAGTATATTATTATATTGATTCTATCGTGTATTATTAATTTTTATTCAGGTATATTAATCGAAAAATATAGAGAAAAATCTAAATTTATTTTAATTATTTCATTAGTATATAATATAGGGCAATTATTATATTTTAAATATACAAATTTCTTTTTAAATAATATTAATAATTTATTTCATACGAATATTTCATTATTAAATATCATTATGCCCATAGGCATTAGTTTTTTTACTTTTCAGACAATTAGTTATTTAGTAGATGTATATAAAAAAGACGTTGATGCTAGTCATAACATATTAAATTTTTCAACTTATGTTTCTTTATTTCCACAATTAGTTGCTGGACCAATTGTTAGATATAAAACTATTAACAATGAATTAATTGATAGAAAAAATAATTATGAAGATTTTTCCAATGGTGTTAAAAGATTTGTAATAGGTTTATCAAAAAAGGTATTAATAGCTAATGTAATAGGTGAATTATGTTCTTCTTTGGGTAATATAACTACCACTGTTGTTTCAAGTTGGATGAGTGCTATTGGATTTACAATTCAAATATATTTTGATTTTAGTGGTTATAGTGATATGGCTATTGGTTTAGGTTTAATGTTAGGATTTCATTTTTTAGAAAACTTTAATTATCCATACATTTCAAAATCAATAACTGATTTTTGGAGAAGATGGCACATATCATTATCTAGCTTTTTTAGAGATTATGTTTATTTTCCATTAGGTGGTAATAGAGTAAGTAAAATCAAATGGATTAGAAATATTTTAATTGTATGGTTATTAACTGGTTTTTGGCATGGTTCTGCTTGGAATTTCATTATATGGGGAATTTATTTTGCAATAATATTATTACTTGAAAAAACATTATGGGGAAGTCTATTAGAAAAAACAAAAGTATTTAAATATTTTTATACATTATTAATTGTTATTATAGGTTTTGTTATATTTAATAGTAGCTCTATTAATGAAATATTAATATCATTAAAAAATATGTTCTATATTAATAATATTCCTTTTAACAGTACAGAAACAATTTATTATTTAAGAAGTTATTTAGTTATTATAATTATTAGCATTATATCTGCAACTCCTTTATTTAAAAACATTATTAATTTAATTAAAACAAAAAAGATTGGAAAAGTAATTAATACGTTGGAACCAGTATATTATATAGTTTTATTAGTATTAGTTACTTCATTCTTAATAGATTCATCATTCAATCCATTCTTATACTTTAGGTTTTAGGAGGCATTATGAAAGATAAAATAATTTCTATTTCATTTGTTTCATTTTTAATTATTTTTATGGTTTTAAATATTTTTAATAATGATAAAATTATTAGTACATATGAAAGAAGAAAATTACAACAATTTCCTGATATAAGTATTAAAAATATTTTAAACAAAAATTTTATGGAAGATTTTGATAGTTATACACTTGACCAATTTGTATATAGAGATTTCTTTAGAAATATTAAAGCTAATTTTAATTATAAAATTTTGTTAAAACTTGATAATAATGGGATATATATTAAAGATAACTATGTTTATAAAACCGAATATCCTACTAATAAAAAATCCATAGATAATTTTGTTTTGAAAATTAATAATATTATTAGCGAATTAAATGAAAATAACGAAGTATATTATTCTATTATTCCGGATAAGAATTATTATTTAAATGAAAAATTATTTTTAAATATTGATTATAATTATTTATATAATACAGTTATAAGCAATATACATTCATCAAATTTTATTGATTTAAGAGAATCTTTAACAATTAATGATTATTTTAAAACTGATACTCATTGGAAGCAAAACAGATTAAGTAAAGTTATTTCTAAGTTAGAGGAAAAAATGTCACTAAATATAAATAATAATTATACTTCTAAAACTATTAATGATTTTTATGGTGTTTATTATGGACAATCAGCTTTGAATTTAGAAAGTGAAAATTTAGAATATTTGACTAATAATATTATTGAAAATTGTTTTGTATACTATTATGATGATAAATCTAATAATAAAGTATATACTTTAAATAAAACTGATAGTTTAGATAAATATGATATATTTTTAGATGGTGCTTCATCTTATATTGAAATATACAATCCAAATAATAATAGTGATAAAGAATTAATAATATTTAGAGATTCTTTTGGAAGTAGTTTGACTCCATTATTGATAAATAGCTATTCTAAAATAATACTTATTGATTTAAGATATATTAGTAGTAGCATTTATTCTCAATTAGTTGATTTTAATAATCAAGATGTTTTGTTTATTTTCAGTACATTAATTGTTAATAATAGTGGAACTTTAAAGGATTGATTAATAATTTCTTTTATTATTTTTAGTTATAATTAATGCAATTTAATACGTTTTATGATATATTATAATTGGGATGGTATATGTGATATGAATATAAAATCAAAGATTAAAAAGCATGACAATGAAATTAAGTATTCTATTGTTGCAATAATATTTATTGTTTTTGTATTTATTGTTACTATTACATTTTTAGAAATAAATTTAAAGTATAAAGGAACTACTGATGTAAGAAATAATTATTATGATATTAAATTATTAAATCCAACAATTGATTATAATACTACATCAACCATTAAAATTGATAATGATACTAATACTGTTAGTATTAAAATAAACGATTTAAATATTTATACTAAAGGAAATTCATTTAATATTGAGATGTATAATATTGGGAATATAGATGCTACTATTGGTGATATAATAATTAATAATATAGATACTAACGTAGATAAAAACAAAGTCGATATTAAATTGTCTGTTAATAAAAATGATTCTATTGATGCTTCAGAGAAAAAGATGCTTAATATATTGATTAAATACAATGAGATTGATCCTAGCGATGAAGACTATTTTAATTTTAATATAAATTTTTATTATAGAGAAATTGTTAAGTAATACTATAAAATTATAATGATTTTTGATATAATAAATATATTATAGGAGGCAAGATGAAGGAAATAATATCAAGTTTAGATGTTGGTTCTTCAACAATGAAATTAGTTGTTGGTGAAGTTTATAAGAATGAAGTTCATATTCTTGCTAAATCTGTTGCTAAATCGAAAGGTGTTAAAAAGGGAATAATTGTTAATCCTGAAGAAACATTAATATCACTTAAAGAACTATTTTCTAGATGCGAGGATGTTTTAAATATTAAGATTGATAAGGTTATAGTAACTGTTCCATCATATTATTCGGAATTTATTGAATGTGATGGAAATACAACAATAACAAATGAAGAAGGAATAATTGAATCTCATGACATTATTAGATCAATGCAAGCATGTGTTTATAATAAGATTCCTAGTAATAAGGAAATGGTGTCAATAATGCCAATGTATTTTGTGCTTGATGATAATACTAAAACGAGTTCTCCTATTAATAAAAAAGCTGCTAAATTAGGTTGTAAAGCCATAGTTTCTTTGGTCCCTAAAAAAAATGTTTATACTACTTTTTCAGTTCTTGATAATATGGGAATTGAAGTAACGGATATATGTTTCGGTTCTTTAGCAGATTATTATGAATTTAGGACACCAGAACTTGATAAAAAAAATGGAGCTATTATTAATATCGGGGAAGACAAAACAGAAGTAAGTATAATTACTAAAGGTATACTTACTGATACTGAAAATCTTGAAATAGGTGCTAGAAATATTGATAAAGACATATGCTATATGTATGATATTTCTAAAAAAGATTCTGTTAACTTAAAAGAAAAATTTGCTTTATCACATAAAAGAAATGCTTCGACTTCTTGGAGTCAAGAAGTATTGACAAATACTCATGAAAATATTAAAATAAATCAATACGAGATAAGTGAGATTATTTATTCAAGAATAAAAGAAGTTCTTGATTTATCAAAAAAACAAATTAATCTCTTAACAAAGAAAGAAATTAGTTATATAATAATAACTGGGGGAACTACTGAGATAAAAGATTTTGATTTAGTAGTTGAGGAAGTATTTGGAAAAGATGCATCAACCTACAAAATTAAAGAAATAGGATGTAGACACAATATGTATTCTAGTGTTCTTGGATTAATAAAGTATTATCATTCAAAACTAGAATTAAGAAATAAAGTAGCTAGTACTGTTGATGAGGGAAAGCAAGGTGAAATCACCAACGTTAAAAATAAAAGTAATAACACTATACTTGGAAAAATATATGGATATTTTTTTAATAATTAAGGAGTGAATATATGAATAATAAATTAGAAATGGATCAAATTGCTGATATTAAAGTAATTGGTATTGGTGGTGGTGGATGTAATGCAGTTAATAGGATGATAGATTCTGGACTTAGAGGTGTAGATTTCATTGTTGCTAATACTGATTTACAAGTTTTAAATGTATCGAGGGCTAATAAAAAATTACAAATTGGTAAGTCAATTACTAAAGGAAGAGGTGCTGGAACAAAACCAGATGTAGGTAGAGAAGCTGCTCTTGAAAGCCAAGAAGAAATAGAAGATGCTTTAAGAGGCGCTGATATGGTATTTGTTACTTGTGGACTTGGTGGAGGTACTGGTACTGGAGCTGCTCCTGTTGTTGCTGAAATTGCTCAAAAATTAGGATGCTTAACAGTTGCTATTGTTACTAAGCCTTTTAAGTTTGAAGGTAAGAAAAGAATGGATTATGCTTTAGTTGGACTTGATGATTTAAGAAAGCATGTTGATACTATTGTAGTAATACCAAATGATAGATTAAAAGATTTAATAGATAGATCTACACCATTAAATGATGCATTTAAAGAAGTTGATAACGTTTTAAGACTTGGAGTTCAATGTATTTCTGATTTGATTAGTGTTCCAGGACTTGTTAACCTAGATTTTGCTGATGTAAAAACAGTAATGGAAAATAGAGGAGATGCTCTTATTGGAATAGGAGTAGGATTTGGAGACAATAGAGCAGTAGAAGCTGCTAAACAGGCTGTTAATAGTCCATTATTAGAAACTACTATTAATGGTGCAACAGATTGTATTGTAAATGTTACTGGAGGAAATTCATTAACATTATTTGAAACAGAGGATGCTGTTGAAGTAGTAAGGGCTGTTGCTAATACAGATGTAAATATTATATTTGGAGCGGTTATTAATGAAGCACTAACAGATGAAATCGTTGTTACTGTTATAGCTACTGGATTTGAGGATTCTACTGAACCATTATATAGATCAATCGAAGGTGAAAAAAAGACATTACCACAAGAACCAATTGATAGTGGTGAAGAAGAAGAATTAGAAATGCCTGCATTTTTAAGAAATAGAGATTTTTAAGAAACGAGAGTTTCTTTTTTTATTACAAAAAATTTACATTGTATTTACATTAAATATTGCATTATTTTAATTGTTATTTTATAATTATTTTATTGATAGATAATAGTGATGTCTATCTAGGAGGGTTTATGAAAGAAAAAAATAAAAAACCTCCAACAGATGAAAAATTTATTGAAGAAGATGATGACAAAAGAGTTATAGTTTTTGTTGCTATAGCAGTACTTGTAATTATTGGAATAATAATTGGTCTTCTTGTTGGATGTCAAAAAGAAGCAGAAAGCGAAGAACCTGGGGATGAAATTCAAGAACCAACTTCTAAAGATAATGAAATAATAGAAGATGAAGTTGTAAATCTTGAGGAAGAAGAAAAATCAGTAACTACAACAGTTGTAAAAACGACAACTAAAACTGAAGAAAAGAAGAAGTATTTAGTTACATTCTATTATAATGATAATATGAATACTCATAAAGTAGAAGTAACTGAAGGTGAAAAGGTTTCTCCATTTGTTCCAGAAGGATATGATTCTTGTGAGTATTATGTATTAGATAATGAATTTGATTTTAATACATCTATTAATTCTAAAACTGAGATTGTTGCAAATTGTGAAATAGATGAGTATACAATTATATATAATGTAGAATCAAATGATATAAATAATTCTAATCCGTCCAGCTATAACGTTAATGATGGCGATATTGAATTAAGTAATCTATCTTCAAGTGATCAACATATATTTGCTGGATGGTATACTGATTCAACGTATACTAATAGAATTACAAATATAACACCTAGCATAATTGATTTAGCAAATTCTGATAAAGAAATTAATTTATATGCAAAATTTGTTACTGAATTTGAGTATTCCGTTATAAATGATACTGGAGAAAAAGTTTTAGGAGAAACTATTACATATACTGATGCTAGTGTCACAATAACAAATATTAATAATTCTTTTTGTACATTAGGTGGAAATCATCTAGGATGGACGACAACTGAAAATAGTAAAAGTATAAGTTATACTGGTGGTGAAACAGTAGTATTAACTGGAGATTTAACTTTATATCCAGTTTGTGGTACAACAACTATTGTTTATGTGTCTGAAGGTGAAGTAGTTGATGAAGTAGGTATTACTGAAGAAGAATTAGGAGATTATGATCTTCCTGATGAAGATGATTTAGATTTAACTGCTCCAATATATTATTTACCTGTAGAAGAAGAAACTACTACAAGTAAAGAAGTAGTTGAAGATGAAACAGAAGATATAAGAGATGATCAAATTAAGATATCAGATGTTGAGGCGAAAGCTGCTGAAGGGTATACACCTTTAGTTGGTGATAATGTTGAAGAAATAGAAAAAGTTCTTGATGGTTGGACAACGGAAGATACTGTTCCTGAAAGTGATACTTTTGGGGAACAAGTAGAAGTCCCAGAAGATTATACGCCACCTGAAGATAGCCGTGTTGAGTTAAATGCTGAATGGGTTGAACCGATTCAATATGTAACTGGTATATCAGGATAATATTAAAAAGTGTTTATAACACTTTTTTTTATATAATAAAAATGATAAAATATTGTTGGTGATATTATGAAAATTGTAACTGATAGTATTATTGATACATTAGAAATAGTATGCAATAAAAATATTGATGAAATAAAAAATGAAGATTTATTTAAAATAGAATCTTTAAATATTTCTAAATTTGGAATAGATGACCAGATACTCAACACTAATTTTAATGAATTAAATTATTTTTTAAATTTAAAAAAATTATCTATTGTTGGTTGTAATATTACAAATGATGAAATAAATATTATTAATAATTTAAATAATTTAGAATATTTATCATTTATAAATTGTGATTTTGAAGGAACGTGTAATTGTTTTAAGAGTATTAGTGTTGATAATTTAGTATTAAATAATACAAATAATTTTCCTTTCAAATATTTAAATGATTTAAAATATTTAAAGGTATTTGATATGGAATATTTTTATAATAATAATAAGATTAATACGTTAGATTTATTTAATAGTAAATTTAATATTGATATTTTATATTCATTAACAATTGATGAATTAATAATAAGCGAAAGTGATTATAAAAGTAATAAAGATATATATAATAATTTAAATTATAAAGTTACTATCAAAGAGGATAATGGAGAATTTGAATATAAGGAGAGTAATAATGATTAAATATACTCTTAAAAATTCATTGACTTCAGACGATGTTAAAGCATTAAATGAAGCAGCTAAAAAAGATAGGGTATTACTCCTAATGAGAAATACAAGAGGTTTAAATCCTGAATTATTAAAACAGTTAGATATTTCAATTGTTTTGAGCGTATTAGGTGGCCTGGATCCAGATAAAAAAAGTAAATATAATGATATAGAATATCAAGAAAGAACGTATTATTCTACTTTTGAGTTATATAAAATAATTAAAATATTCAAAAAAATAGAAAGTGGAATAGATTTTTCTTGGAGTGAAACCCAAAAGTGTATGTATGTTTATAAACAATTATGTGAATATATTGATTATGAGCATAATTCTGAAAATGAATATGAAAATGGTAGAGACGTATCACGTAATTTGATGGGATTATTATATCGTAAAAGTGTATGTGCTGGATATGGAATGATATTTAAAGAAGCAATGGATAGAATAGGTATAGAATGTGAATATCAAAATAGAAAAGGCCATCATGCATGGAATGTCGTTAAGTTGGATGGTGTTTACAGAGGGATTGATTTAACTTGGGATAGTAATGGAAAAGTTAATGGTAAATGTGAATTTAAGCATTTTGGCATGAAGGATGATTTCTATGGAAATAAACATCATGATTTATCAGCAGAAGCCGAGGAAACAAAATATCCTGTTAGAAAGTTTGATCCAGAAGAGATGTCAAAAAATATGGAAGTTATTTGTGATAAAAGAGATATTAGTATTGATATGGTAGAAGCAATTACAAATAATGGAAGAAAATATAGTTATGTTGAAAATGGAATCGTAGATGGTTTTAAAAGGTATATAGTATGTCTTGAAGATGAAAGTATTCAATTAATTGCAATTCCTCAAAGTATTTCTTTACAAACTGTAATAGATAACAATTTATTAGAAAGGTTTAAATATAAGAAAACTAAAAATTATACAAGGAATAACCTTACATCTTTTACTATAGTTGGTACTAAAAAAGAAATAAAAGGTGTAAAAGAATATATATATTTAGAAATAATAACTGAAAAAAATAAAAGAAAGCTTAGAAAAGTAAAATTATTGAGTGAATCAGACTTAATAAATGTTGAAAGTAGAGAAGAATATGTAATAGCTAACAACTTACTAAGTTTAGAAAGAAAAGAAAGAAAAATTAGAAGTTTTAATGGTTATGTTGGATATGTTGATCACCAAAATTTAAGAGTATATTATGATTCTGAATTTGAAAATAATGTTATGCATGTTTCAAGATAATTATTGTTTTCTTTTTTATACGATAAAACTTGTAAATAAAATAAAACATAATATAATTTAAATATAAATATAGGAGTGTATATGAAAAATAAGAAACTAATATTTGGGATATTAATAGCATTTATATTTTTAGCAAGTATAGGATTTACATATGCATATTTTACAGTAACTTCATCAGTAGAAGGAAATGCAAATGATATATTAACATCAACAGGAACATTAAATATACTTTATACAGATGGAAATGTAATAAATGTAAATGAAATATATCCAGGATGGACAACAACGAAAACATTTACAGTTAAAAATACAGGAACATTAGAAGCATATTATAGTATAGACTGGGCAAGTATAACAAATACATTTATAAATGATGAACTTATTATGAGTGCAACATGTGTACAAAAACTAAATAATGTAGTAACAGGTACATGTGAGGGATTATCAACAATACCTGTGGCAACATCAGTAGGTTCAATAAAAGGAAATATAGGAATAGAATCAAATTATACTCAAGAATATACAATAACATTTACATTCATAGAAACATCATCAGCTCAAAATTATAATCAAAGTAAAGCATTTAATGGAGTAATAAATATAAATAGTTCATTACAATCATTTACATTAAAAGGAAAAGTAATAGATTCAAGTTCAGCACCAGTAGCAAATGCAACAATAGAAATACATTCAAATGTAAGAACAACAACAACAGACTCTAAAGGAAACTTTACGATAGAAGGAATAGAAGTAGGAAGTCATGAAATATTAGTAAAGGATTCAGGAAACACGACAATAGCAACAGATTCAATATCACTATTAAGTGGAGAAGAAACAAGTGTATCAAACAAAACTATTACAGCAAATAAAGATAATAGTGTAGTTTTAGTGCAAATAGAATTAGGGAGTAGTAATATAAATACACTAACATCTAAAACTTCAACACTTACAAATATGATTTTAACTGATAACACAGCATATGCAGATAATGTGGCTAGTCCATATGTAACAGCAAGCACAGGAATTGATTTTTCAAACATAAGTAGTGATATAAACGGAAAAGGATTGTATTATACAACAGATACTTTAAAAACAGAGAATGGAACAAGAGTATATTATTATAGAGGAGCAGTAACAAATAACTATGTAATATTTGGAGGATTTTGTTGGAAAATAATAAGAACAAATGAAGATGGAAGTGTAAAACTATTCTATTGGGGAACACCAACAGACAATACATGTTCTGTAACGGCAGTAAAACCAACATCACTTACTAGTACATCATTTAATTCGAGCTTTACTGATAATGCCTATGTCGGTTATATGTATGGAGATACAGATGCTGAATCTTCAACACAATCTTCGCAATTTATTGGATCAGCAATTACTTATTATTATGGAAGTAGTTATACATATGATTCAAGTACAAATAAATATACATTAAGTGGAAATACAATAAGTGGAAGATGGAATTCAAGTACGATATGTACTTCGACAACATGTCCAGTAGCAGATAGTTATCAGTATACATGTAGAAATACAAGCTCATCAGGAACATGCTCAACATTATATATAATAAAAAGTTGGAATAGTTCAACATATGCTAATGTTACGACTAGAACATATGGAACAGTATCGTACAATAGTGCACATGAAAATGTAACAAACAGTACAATAAAAACAGCAGTAGATATATGGTATCAAACAAATATAAATAATCAAGGAACAAATATAACAAATTTAATAGCTAATACACCATATTGTAATGATAGAAGTATAACAGATACAACATATAATTTAGGATATGGAGCAAATCGTACAATTTACTCAACTTCATCAAGACTAAATACAATTGCAACTCCACAATATAAATGTTCGCAAAATAATGATAAGTTCACATTAAGTGTAGCTTCAGGAGGAACTTTAGGATATGGAAATAATGCATTAACATATCCAGTAGGATTAATAACAGCGGATGAGGCAGCATATGCAGGTGGAAATTTTAGTTATATAAATTCAACATTTTATTTATATACGAATAGTTATTATTGGACAATGAGTCCATCTGTTTGGTATTCTACTTCTGTTTATGCATGGCTTATTTATTCATATGGCTTTTTCTATATCGATGGTGTTAGTGGAAGCTTTAATGTTTTTCCTTCAATTTCTCTTGCTAGTAGTACCACTACATCAACAGGAGATGGAACCAATACAACACCATATATAATTAGTACTAGTAATTAAAATGTTATGATATTAAAGTAATAAGTATTCAATGAATACTTTTTCTTTATAATAAAAAATGTTATAATTTTATTGAGGTATATAATGGAAATAATTATAAATGACAAAAAGTATAATCTATATATTGAAAGAAAAAACAATAAAAATATGTATCTTAGGGTTAAAAATGATGGCATATATGTAACTACTAATTATTTAATATCTGATCGAAAAGTTATTTACTTTGTTGAATCAAATTATAATTTTATTGAGAAAGCAAGTGAAAAAGTATTAAAAAAAGAGAAGAAAAAAGAGGAGTTTTATTATTTGGGTAAATGCTATCAAGTTATTATTATGAATAATGCTAGTAAGATTGAATTTTTTGATGATAGAGTTTTTGTTAAAAATAAAACATATCTTTCTACATTTTTGTCTCATGAAGCTGAAAGAATATTTAGTGATAGATTAAAAGAATGTTATAGTTTGTTCGATGAAAATATTCCTTATCCTAAAATGATGGTATGGAAAATGAAGAGAAAATGGGGCTATTGTAATAAAAGAGAAAAACTTATTAAATTGAATTTTGATTTAATTAAGTATTCTATTAATGAAATTGATTATGTTATTATTCATGAGTTGTGTCATTTAATAGAATTTAATCATTCTAGAAAGTTTTGGTCTTTGGTTAAGAAATATATGCCTAATTATAAAGAAGCACAAAAGATATTAAAGGAGGAATAATGCTAATTAGTTCTATTGATAATAAAAAAATTAAAGAGGTTAGAAAATTGCTTGATAAAAAGTATTCTTTAGAGAAGGGACTATTTATTATTGAAGGTGATCATGCTGTTAGAGAAGCTATTAAAAAGAATTTATTATATGAATTGTATTTATTAGAAGATAATAATGACCTATATAATTTTAATTATGATACTTTAACTATAAAAGTTATGAAGAGTATTAGTGATTTAAAAAGTACTCCTAGAGTAATTGGTGTATGTAAAATTAAATATAATAATAATCTTGGTGATAAAATAGTTCTTTTAGATGATATACAAGATCCTGGTAATGCTGGGACTATTATTAGAAGTTGTGTTGCTTTTGGTGTTGATACTGTTATCTTTTCTAAGAATAGTGTTAGTCCTTATAATTCAAAAGTAATTAGATCTACTGAAGGTATGATTTTTAATATTAATATTATTATTAATGATTTAGAAAGCATTTTAAATGAAATTAAGCAAAATGGTATAGAAGTTATAGGTACTTCGCTAAACACTTCTAATAGTGCTAAAAATATAGTTAAAAGTGATAAATATGCAGTTGTATTTGGTAATGAAGGAAATGGTGTTAGTGTTAAAATATTATCATTGTGTGATAAAATCTATAAAATTAATATGAAAAATTATTGTGAAAGTTTAAATGTTGGTGTATCTTGTGGTATAATACTATATAAATTATTTGAGGGATAATATGGAATATATAAAAATAGGTAAAATAGTAAATACTCATGCATTAAAAGGTGAAGTTAGAATATTAAGTAATTTTGAATATAAAAATCAGGTATTTATTCTTAACAATCATTTGTTTATTGGAAGAAATAAAGTTGAAGAAATTATTGAAACGTACAGAAAACATAAAAATTATGATATGGTTAAATTTAAAGGAAAAGATTATATAAATGATGTATTATTGTACAAAGGTGAACCTGTATATGTATTAAGAGATTCATTATCATTAAACGATAATGAAGTATTAATAGAAGACTTAATAAATATGGAAGTAATTTATAATAATGAATCTATTGGATTAATAGAGGACTATAGAAATGATAACGGTAATAGATTAATATTTATTAATGGAAAATATATTCCTTATAATAAAGATTTTATAGAAAAAATTGATAAATTAAATAAAAAAATATATTATAAAAATATAGATGCATTTTTATAAGTGAAAGGATTAATATGAGAATAGATATATTAACATTATTTCCACATATGTTTGATGGCTTTCTTACCGAAAGTATTATTAAAAGAGCTATTCAAAAAGAATGTGCAAAAATTAATATTATCGATATTAGGGACTATACTCCATACAAAAATAATCAAGTTGACGATTATGCCTTTGGTGGTGGTGCTGGTATGATTATGATGTGTGAACCAGTGTTTAATGCTGTAGATAGTATAAAAACTAAAGATTCATATATCGTTTTATTATCTCCTAGAGGCAAAACATTCATTCAAAATAATGCTTATAAATTATCTGATAAAAAACATATAATAATTATATGTGGACATTATGAAGGCTTTGATGAAAGAATCTATTCTTTAGCAGATGAAGTAATTTCTATTGGTGATTTTGTATTAACAGGAGGAGAACTTCCTTCCATGATGATTACTGATAGTATTGTAAGATTACTTGATGGAGTTATTTCAAAAGAGAGTTTAGAAACCGAAAGTTTTAATGATAATTTGTTAGATTATCCTGTTTATACAAAACCAAGAGTATTTAAAAATATGGAAGTACCAGAAGTGTTACTTAGTGGAGATCATAAAAGAATAAATGAATATAGGGAAGAAATGAGAAAAAAGATAACAGAGGATTATAGAAAAGATATTATGAAGTAGGTGAATGTTATGAGTTATGTGATTGATAAGGAAAATAATGATTTTAAGTTGAGTTATTTTAATGTAAATATTTCAGGACTTGATATTACACCTAAAAACAATTATCCTGGAATTTCTTATAGAGCTTCAAAATTGACAATTATTGATCCGGAGTTAAGTACAACATATATTAAGAAAAGAATTAATAATAAAATTAATAAATTAATAGCATTTATGTTAAAAATATTAAACGATGAAGATACATCAGAAGGAGATGCTGGTCTTGTTCTTGATGAAGTGAGTAGACTAAAAGGAATAATATATAATAAGTATAAAGAACACTTAAAAATTGAAGATTACAAGAGTCTTATATCTAAAATTATTATAGTTGAAGAAGAGTTTAAAAAAAATTATAATCAAAAAATATTTTTGAATCAAATGAGAAACAATATCATATATAATGATTACGATTACAACAATGAAATATCAGGTGGGAGAAGTAGATAAAAAAAGAAAATAAATCAAATTATTTTCTTTTTTTTCTTGTTCTTTTAATTGGATCAGATAATTCAAATCCATTTTCAGATTGAATATCAATATTATCAAGTATAGTATTCATATCATCTAATGAAATACTATCTATATTAGCATAAGTCACAGGTTGTTCTTCGGTTCCATTAAGTATAGCATTTCTTGTTTTATTGCTTGTACCTGCTAACATATTATGTGATGATTCAACATTACGATTAATAGCATCTCTATTATTAATAAATAAATTATATTTAAGAATAGATCTTATTTTAGCTATATCACATGCAGTTAATGTAATACCAGCAGAAGCAAGGATACCAGCTGTGTAATGAATAGCAGTTCTTATTTGTTCATCTATTGGTAAATTAAATAATTTAGTAACTATACATGCAGAAATACATAAAACAGTACCAACTATATCAATAATTTTATCAGCTTTAACATTAGGTAAAACTTTTTTAACTTGATACATTGTTTGTGCATCCATTCTTCTTTCTAAAGCATTATAATTTGAGTCTGTAGGATCAAGTCTCCATTTTCTATTATCATCAAATGTTGCAACTAATCTTACATCATCTCTACTATATCCTTTTATAAAATTTTTATTATACTTACTTGATACTACGTATCTTGAACTAATATTTTTCACTTTATCCCCCTTAATAAATATGCATAGATTATACCATATTATTTTAAAAAAAGCAAGAAAAAACTCAAGAATGTATCTTGAGTAATATTTCATTTGGTGACCCGTACGGGATTTGAACCCATAAATGCACGCGTGAAAGGCGTGTGTGTTAACCGTTTCACCAACGGGCCAAAATAATGGTGGGCCTAGAAGGACTCGGACCTTCGACCTCTCGCTTATCAGACGGGCGCTCTAACCAACTGAGCTATAAGCCCACACAAAACCTCTTTCGGTTTGACTTCACTATTTTATAATACTTTTAATGTTTTTGCAACATTTTTTTATTAAAATGTTAATATTTTGTTAATTTATTGCATTAATTTGGCATTTATAGTATTATTATCTAGTAAGAATAAAGGAAGTGATAATATGGAGAATATCTTTACACCGTCTGTAAGAAGCTTGTTAATAAATGGTTGTTTAATAATTTTAGGATTAACTGCTTTTGCTTCATTATTATTAATAGTAGGTGGTGATAAGCTATTTGAGAAAGCTAAAAAGAATAAATTATCTGTATATTTTCCAATATTAAACTTATTTTTTATGCTAGAAATAGTTGAAATGTCATCCTTTTGGGGTATATTGTTTTTTGTTCCAGTATTTAACTTGTTATCGTTAGGACTTATGTTTTATAGATTAGGTGTCATATTTAATGCGCCAAATAGTTATAAATTTGGATTAGTATTATTTCCTTTATGTTATTATCCATTACTTGCATTTGGAGATTTTAAATATAAAATCAGTGATGAAGAGTATTTTAAAGCACTTGATAACGCTAAAGCAGAAAATATTAATTTACTTACTGATGAAGAGATAAAAGAACAAAATAATTCTGTAGTCGAGGAGCCAAAAGAAAATATTGATTCTGTATTTAAAAGTGATATGCAACTAAAGGATCCGGTAAAACCATATGTAGCACAAAAAATAGATGTTTTAAATTCTAAACCAATTTCTGAAGAGGTTGAAAATCCATTTAAACCTATATCCGTAGTGACTCCACCTTCTAAAATAGAAGAAGAAAACATAAAAAGTGAAGAAAAAGAAAATAAATTTGTAGAAAATGACTCTAAAGAAAATAAAACTGAATATGTTGATTTATAAAAATCTACATAATTTTACTAAGAAGAATGTAAAGGTTCTTTACGATTCTTCTTTTTTTTTGTATAATTATATATGGAGATAGAAATATGGCAGAATATAATGAAAAATCAATTAAAATATTAGAGGGTCTTGAAGCAGTAAGAAAAAGACCTGGAATGTATATAGGATCAACTGATAAAGTAGGATTGCATCATTTAATATGGGAAATTGTTGATAATGCAATAGATGAATCAATAAATGGATTTGGAAATAAAATAATAGTTACTCTTACTAAAAATGGTTCGGTCATTGTTAAAGATGAAGGAAGAGGTGTACCTATAGGTATGCATGCTTCTGGTAAATCAACACCTGAAGTAATATACACTGTATTACACGCTGGTGGAAAATTTGAAAGTGATGGATATAAAGTTTCAGGAGGACTTCATGGAGTTGGATCTTCTGTAGTAAATGCATTATCTAAATGGATGAAAGTTACTATTTGCAGAGATGGTAAAATAAGTGAAATCGATTTTAAAAATGGTGGAAAAGTTGATAAAGAATTGCATGTAATAGGTAAAACAAAAGATACTGGTACTACAGTTGAATTTTTACCTGATGAAGAAATATTTGGTAATACAAGGTTTAGCTATACGACTATTTGTGAAAGAATGCAAGAAAGTGCATTTTTAATAAATGGTTTAACTATGGAAGTTTTAGATGAGGAAGATGATAGATCTAATTCATATTGTTATGATAATGGTTTAGTATCTTTTGTTGATTATATTAACGAAAGTAAAAATGGAATACATAAAGTAATAAGTTTTTCTGGCGAAAAAAATAATATTGAAGTTGATATTGCAATGCAATATACTGATGGATATAATGAGAATATAATGTCTTTTGTTAATAATGTTAAAACGATAGATGGTGGTTCTCATGAAGTTGGTTTTAAAACTGCTCTTACTAAAGTTTTTAATGATTATGTTAAAAATTATGGTCTTTTAAAAGGCAAAGATGGTGTTTTAGATGGAAGTGATACTAGAGAAGGCTTAAGCGCAGTAATTAGTCTTAAAATACCTGAAAATATACTTCAATTTGAAGGCCAAACTAAAACTAAATTAGGAACTCCTCAAGCTAGAAATGTAGTTGAAAGTTTAGTATATGAAAAACTATCATTTTATTTAGAAGAGAATAAAGATACTGCAACAAACATTATGGATAAGGCATTAAGAAGTAAAATTGCAAGAGAAGCAGCAAGAAAAGCTAGAGCAGATGCTAGAGCAGGTAAAGGTAAAGGAAAAACTGAAAAAGTATTATTAGGAAAATTAACTCCAGCTCAAAGCAAAGAATATGATAAGAATGAATTATTTATTGTAGAGGGTAATTCTGCTGGAGGAACAGCAAAGAGTGGAAGAGATAAAAGACATCAAGCTATACTTCCATTAAGAGGAAAAATAATAAATTGTGAGAAATGTACGGTTACAGATTTATTTAAAAATGAAGAAATAAATACTATTGTTCATGCTATTGGAGCAGGTGTAGGAAATGAATTTGACTATACTGAATCAAATTATGGTAAAGTTATTATAATGACAGATGCAGATGATGATGGAGCACATATTCAAACATTAATGCTTACTTTCTTTTATAGATGGATGAGAGATTTAATTGATAATGGTATGCTTTTTATAGCTGTACCTCCTTTATATTTAGTGAAATTTGCTAAAGAAAAAAAATATATAAATACTAATGAAGAATTAGAAGAATTCAAAAGAACATTTAAAGGCAGTTATACTATTCAAAGATATAAAGGACTTGGTGAAATGAATGCTGATCAATTATGGGAAACAACTATGGATCCAGAAAAAAGAACATTAGTTCAAATTAAAATTGAAGATAAAGCTCTTGCTGAAAAAAGGGTGGGTATTCTTATGGGAGATGATTCAACTATTAGAAAAGAGTGGATAGAAGAAAATGTTGAATTCACTCTAGAAGATAATTTTAAAGGGAGTAAACAAAAATGAGTAAACAAATAATAGAAAAAATTAATGAGTTTGCACTTGAAGAAGTAATGGGTGAAAGATTTGGAAGATATGCAAAATATATAATTCAAGATAGAGCACTCCCTGATGTAAGAGATGGTCTTAAACCAGTTCAAAGAAGAATTCTTTATTCAATGTATAAAGATAAAAACTTTTATGATAGAGAAACTAGAAAATCAGCTAAAACAGTTGGAAATGTTATAGGTAATTATCATCCACATGGTGATACATCTGTTTATGAAGCAATGGTAAGACTTTCACAAAAATGGAAACAAAGATATATTTTAGTTGATATGCAAGGAAATAATGGTTCAATAGACGGTGATGGACCAGCCGCAATGCGTTATACTGAAGCTAGACTTGCTAAATTATCAAATGTACTTTTAAACGATATAGAAAAAGATTCTGTAGAAATGGCTTTAACTTTTGATGATTATAGTTATGAACCTACAGTTTTACCTGCACATTTTCCTAATTTATTAGTAAATGGAGCTACAGGAATTTCAGCAGGATATGCTACAGATATTCCAGCTCATAATTTAGGCGAAGTAATAGATGCAACTATAAAAAGAATAGATAATCCTAATTGTAGATTAGAAACAATTATGGAAATAGTAAAAGGTCCTGATTTTCCAACAGGTGGTATTGTAGAAGGAAAAGAAGGAATAATAAATGCATATAAAACTGGTAAAGGAAAAGTTGTTGTAAAATCTAGATATGAATTTATAAAAGAAAAGAATAAGGAACAAATAATCATTACTGAGATCCCTTATGATACTTTAAAATGTAATATTATTCGTAAAATAGAAGAATTTAGAATCGATAAAAAGATAGATGGAATATTAGAAGTAAGAGATGAATCAGATAAAAATGATGAATTAAGAATAGCAATTGATTTAAAAAAAGATGCTAATAAAGATTTGATAATTAATTATTTGCTTAAGAATACTGACATGCAAGTTAATTATAATTTTAATATGGTTGCAATAGTAAATAGAACACCTAGAACATTAGGATTATTAGAAATATTAGATGCTTTCATTGCACATAAAAAAGATGTGGTTACTAAAAGGACTAAATTTGATTTAGATGTTGATGAGAAAAAAATTCATATCTTAGAAGGATTTGTTAAAGCATTAGATATTTTAGACGATGTTATAAAAACTATAAGAAAAAGTAAAAATAAAGCAGATGCAATCGATAATTTAGTAAAGGAATATGAATTTACTAAAGCTCAAGCTGAAGCCATTGTAATGATGCAATTATATAAATTAACTAATACAGATGTTAATGAACTTAAAAACGAATTTAATAGATTAACTGATGAAATAGCGTATTTTAAGTCTGTTTTGGGAAGTGAAGAAGTGCTGTTAAAAGTTATGAAAGATGAATTAAAAGTTATTAAAAAAGAATTTTCAGATGAAAGAAGAACAACGATTAAGGATGAAATAAGTGAAATTAAAATTGATGAACTAGATATGGTAAGCAAGGATGATTTTGTTGTATGTGTTTCAAAATCTGGATATATTAAAAAAATGTCTTTAAAAGCATATGCTGCTAATAATAATGAGTATCCTGGTGTAAAAGAAAATGATTATGTAGAAGGGTTATATAAAATAAATAATTTGAATACTATTATTATATTTACTAATTACGGTAACTATTTATATATTCCAGTTTTTCAAATACCAGAGTTTAAATTTAAAGATTTAGGTACACATATATCTAATATTGTTAAAACAAGTGATGGAGAAAAGATAGTAAGAAGTATTGCAATAAATAGATTTGATGATAGTTATTTAACAGCATTTACAAAATGTGGAATGGTTAAGAGAATTAAATTATCAGATTTAGAAATCACAAGATATACAAAACCAGTTAATATGTTTAAATTAAAAGAAAATGATGAAGTAATTTCTATTAGTTGTACAAATAATAATGAAGTTCTTGTAATTACTAAAGATGGTTATGCATTAAAATATAATACAGAAGAAATACCAGTTTTAGGTTTAAGAACTAGTGGTGTTAAAAATATAAAGTTGAATGCAGATGATTATGTTGTAAATGCATTTGTATTAAATGAAATGAAAGAACATTTAAGTTTATTTACTGATAAAAATACTGGTAAAAGGATAAAAACTGATGAAATATTAAAAACAACAAGAGCAAAAAAAGGTAGTCTTATTATAAAAAATCCAAAATCAAAAAAATATAATATTTTTAAAGCGTTCAACACTTCAAGTAAAACTATATTCGGAGTATTAGATGGTAGTATTGGATACTTAAAAGCAAGTGATTTAAATATTATGGATAAAAATAGTGTCGGAAGTATTGTTACTAAAAAGAATATAGAAGATATATTTATTGTTAGCAGAATTATGGAATTAAATGATAATCTAAAAGATGAACCTAAAGAAAAAATAGATGCAATTAAGGATGAAGATGTTGTAGAAGAAAAGCAATTAACAATGAGTGATTTTTTTGAAGAATTTAAAATATAATATTTACTATTTTTAAATTGTATGATAAACTACAATAGTATAGTAGGAGAGTATATGAAGAAAGTTATATTATTTATTATTTTACTGTTTTTGGTGTTTTTTTGTGTGAATGCTAAAACAAGTACAACCTATAATAAATCAATTTATTATGCTAATAGTGCAATGGATAGTTATGATGATTATAATTATTATATTGTTTCTGTTTCGAATAATGAATTTTCTAGTTCTGGTATTCCTTTTCAATATAGGGATAACGATTTATCTACTAATTCTGATTTTATGAATGCAGGTTATTTAAATGAATACGAATACGTTATATCCGGAGGAAAAGAATCATATTTGAATACTGGCGATGCATTTTTTACAATGACAAAAACTAATGCTAATCTTATAAAAGTAGTATCAATTGGCGATTTAATTGATTCTACTTTAAATGATAATACATATTCTATACGTACTACTGAATATATTAAATCAACTACTAAATACTATGGTACAGGTTCATTTAATGACCCATTTATGTTTGTTGAAGGAATACCTGATATTAATGTTACATTTGCTTATAAAGAAACAGAACAAACTTATGTTGTACCTGAAAGTGGTTATTATACAATGACTGCTTATGGCGCTAAAGGTAATGGTAATGGTGGTGGAAATGGTTCTAAAATTGAAGGTGATGTTTACTTAAATGAAGGTGATGAAGTTATTATAGTTACTGGAGGAATTAATGGTTATAATGGCGGTGGAGATGGTGGAGGAACAACCGGATACTCAAAAGTTATTAATGGTGGTGGATCTACTGTTGTTAAGGTCAATGGGACAACTATTATGATATCTGCTGGTGGCGGTGGAAGTACTTCGGAAAGTGTTGGAGGCTCAGGTGGTTCTGGATTAGGTCTTTCTGGAGAAACTGGTTCATCAACTAAAGCTACTGCTGGAACAAATGGTGGTGGAGGCGGAGGGACTACTAGTTACACTCCTAAAGTTTATAGTACTTGTTCTACTGGAACAGATACTTGTGTTGGTGCTACTGAATATTCGAATTGTAGTTCTTGTTATTATGGATCTGATGCTGTATATACAACATATTATAGGTATTATTATAGTTGTGGTAAGGGAAGCGGAACGGCATACGTTTCAACACCTTTGTATCCTTGTACTTCCACACCATCTTGTAGTTTCTTCTATTCAACTGCAACAAATACGTATAGTGGATCATATGATTGCAATCAATCACATCTTAATGCACATCACATTAGTAAATATGGAAATTGTGCAACAGCATCTAGATACGTTTATAATAATGGATCTTATTCTGGATACAAAAGTAGTGCTTCTGCAGTAAAATGGTATTTTTATAAATATACTGGTGGTTCAACATTAAATGTAAATGGATATTCTCTAAGTGGTTATTTTACATATAATCCTGGAAGTTGTTATACTGCCGATGGTACTTATCAACAAGTTTTATCCAAAGCCAGCACTTGCTCATATGGTTGTGATTCAACTTGGAATCCTTGCCATTCTATTACAGACCCTTGTCAACCTGGTTATGTAGATGGTGAAACAGTTAGTGGTAATGGTGGTCAAGGTGGAAAAAATACAGTGACTTCCTCTCTTAGTTTTGTTAGTCAAACGGATGGTGGAAACAATGATGCGAATGGTTGGGTGACTTTGGTTTATGATAGAAGAAATTAAAAAAGTACTAGTTATAGTATTGATATGTGCTTTAATTTTGACAGGATGTAACAAGAATAATAATATTGATGATAATAATACTGATGTTATTCCTAACGATACTCCTGAAATAAGTGAGCCAGAAGATACAACTATTTATACTAAAACAGTTATATCTGTAAAAATATATGAATATGCTACTGAAATATATGTTAATGGAAGTTATAAAACATTAGAAATTGTAGATGGAACATATTATTTACCATTAGAAGATTTAATGAATAATTATAATTATGATTTTACAAAACTATTAAAAACATCTGATACTAATATAATTTTAAATGCTAAAAAATCTTATGTTGAATATGATGTCAATAACGTTAAGGGATTAGAGTATAAAGAATATCCTATAGTATTGAGATTATATTGGGGTGATGAATAATTATTTTGAAATGGATGGTGAATAGTATTATATGAGTCAAGAAATAAAAAGATTGTTACTATTATTTTTAATTTTTAGTGTATTCATAATAAGTAGTTATATTAAAAATAATAAAGTGGAAGAAGTTTATATTAATAATAATGAAAATGAAGTTAATACAGCTGAAATAAAAATATATACTAAAGATGTTATAGCAGTGAAAATATATGAATATGCTACTGAATTGTTTAATGATAAAAAATATACTTCCTTTACTGTTATAAATGATATGTATACTTTACCATTAAATGATTTAATAAATAACTATAATTATGATTTTACAAAGTTATTAAAGACTGAAGATACAAATTTATCATTAAACGTTAGTAAATCTTATGTAGTATATGATGTTAATAATGTTAGAAATTTGGAATATAAAGAATATCCCATTATAATAAATTTATATTGGGAATAATTTATTAGACATTGACAAAATCTTAAATTATAGTATAATTAGTTCATAAATCTTTGATGTGGAGAAGTAATATAGGAATACTATAAAGAAAGTTAGTGGTTGATGTAAACTAATTAGTTACTTATATGAATAACACCATTGAGTGGAATATTGAAATTAGTAAATATTCTCGGGAAACCGTTACAATAATAAGTTAATAAAGGGATGGTACCGTCTGTTATAGACTCCTTGTACTATCTCTTTTTATTTTAAGGAGATGAAAAATATGGATGTAAAAGATTTGTTTAAGGATATTGAAACTTTTGAAGGAAAGAGTATTACCTTGGAAGGATGGGTACGTAATAATAGAAATCAATCAAATTTTGGTTTTATTGATTTCAATGATGGAACATATTTGAAAAATTTACAACTCGTTTATGATAATAAACTTGATGATTTTGATAAAATATCTAAAATAAGGGTTGGCTCTTCAATCAAAGTTACTGGCAAAGTAGTAAAGAGTGAAGGATCTGGTCAGAATTATGAGATAAAAGTTGAAGATATTTTGTTAATAGGTGACTCTCCAGAAGATTATCCTATTCAACCAAAAAGACACACAAGAGAATTCCTAAGAGAAGTTGCATATTTAAGACCAAGAACTAATTTATTTAATGCAGTATTTAGAGTAAGAAGTGTTTGTGCTCATGCAATACATGAATATTTTCAAAGTAATAATTATGTATATTTACATAGTCCTATAATAACTGGTGCTGATTGTGAAGGCTCTGATCAAATGTTTAAAATTACAACTTTGGACATGAATAAATTGCCATTGGATAAAGAAGGTAAAGTAGATTTTAAAAAAGATTTATTTGGTAAACCTACATTTATTACAGGCAGTGGACAATTACACGGAGAAGCATTTGCTATGGCTTATAAGAAGATATATACTTTTGGTCCAACTATGAGAACAGAAAATTCTAATACTAAAACGCATGCTAATGAGTTTTGGATGATTGAACCTGAAGTGGCATTTTGCGATTTAAATGGTATTATGAATATTGAAGAGGACATGCTTAAATTTGTAGTTAAATATGTTATGGAAAAATGTTCAGAGGAAATGGATTTTTTTGATAATTATGTTGAAAAAGGTATTAAAGAAAAACTTAGTAAAATAATTAATAGTAATTTCAAGAGACTTTCTCATAAAGAAGTAATTGATATTTTAAAAAAGTCTAACAATAAATGGGAATTTGAACCTAATTATGATAGCGATATAGCTAAAGAACACGAAAGATATATTACAGAATATTTTAATGGTCCAGTATTTATTTATAACTGGCCTAAAGATATAAAAGCATGGTATATGAAAGTTAATGATGATAATCAAACTGTTGCTGCTGTTGATTTAGAAGTGCCTATTGCTGGTGAACTTATGGGCGGTAGTCAAAGAGAAGATGATTATGATAAACTCGTTAATAGAGTTAAAGAATTAGGCGTAGATAGATCAAGCATTGAATGGTTCTTAAATTTGCGTAGATTTGGAGGATGCCCTCATTCAGGATTTGGAATGGGATTTGAAAGATTAGTCATGTACATGACAGGTGTAGATAATATTAGAGATGTTATACCATTTCCAAGAACTCCAAATAATTGTGATTATTAATAGTAAAGAAGGAGAAAACTATGATGAAGAAAAATATATACCACTCATTAATGATAGAGAATATCAATTCTTCATTAATTGGTGAAGAAGTTGTAGTGAGTGGTTGGATACAAAATATTAGAGATCATGGAGGTGTATTATTTTTAGATTTAAGAGATAATACAGATATATTACAAGTTGTTTCTAATGATGATAATATATTTAAAGGACTAGCTAAAGAGTCTGTTATTAAAGTTATTGGAATAATAAGAAAAAGAGATATTGAAACTTATAATCCTAATATTAAAACTGGAGAAGTTGAATTATTAATATCTGATTTAGAAATATTAAGTACTTCTTTACATATACTTCCTTTTGAAATAATAAGTAGTAAGCAAGTAAATGAAGAAATAAGACTTAAATATAGATATTTAGATTTGAGAAATGATAAAGTAAAAGATAATATACTACTTAGAAGCGAAATACTTCATTATTTGAGAAATAAGATGTATGATATGAGTTTTACAGAAGTACAAACACCAATATTAACTGCATCTAGTCCTGAGGGAGCTCGAGATTTTGTTGTTCCTTCAAGAAATTTTAAAGGCAAATTTTATGCTTTACCTCAAGCTCCTCAAATATATAAAGAATTATTAATGGTTAGTGGTTTTGAAAAATATTTTCAAATTGCACCTTGCTTTAGAGATGAAGACTCTAGAGCTGATAGAACATTAGAATTTTATCAATTAGATTTAGAAATGAGTTTTGTAACAGAAGATGATGTAATAGAGATAGGTGAAAATATATTTTATGATGTCTTTAAAAAGTATTCTGATAAGAGAGTAAGTAATATACCTTTTAAAAGAATATCATATAAAGAATCTATGGAAATGTATGGAACAGATAAACCTGATTTAAGGAATCCACTTATTATAAAAGATATTTCAAATATATTGAAGGATACTTCATTTAAACCATTTTCTAATACATTTATTAAAGCAATAAAAGTTGATAATATTGGTAATAATAGTAATTCTTGGTTTAATGAAATAGTTGATTATGCAACTAGTATAGGTATGCCAGGAATTGGATATTTAACTTTAATTAATAATAATACTTTTAAAGGGCCAATTGATAAGTTTTTAAGTGAAAAAGAGAGAATTGATATAATTGACTATCTTGATATGAAAAGTGATTCTGTGGTCTTCTTTATAGCAAATAAATCATTAATAGCTTCTCAAAAATTTGCTGGTAGTATTAGAACATATTTAGGTAACAAATTAAAATTAATAGATAACAATATATTAGAATTGTGTATTATAAAAGATTTTCCTATGTTTGAATATAATGAAAATGAAAAGAAATTAGATTTTTGTCATAATCCATTTAGTATGCCAAAACTTACAGGAAAAAGTTATAATAAAGATAATATATTAGATGTAACTGCATATCAATATGATTTTGTGTGTAATGGTAATGAAATGGCAAGCGGAGCAATTAGAAATAATAATTTAGAATTATTAACTCAAGGTTTTGAAATAGTTGGTTACAAAAAAGAAGAAGTAGAAAATAAATTTCAAAGTTTATTTAATGCATTTAAATATGGTTGTCCTCCTCATGGAGGTATGGCTCTTGGTATAGATAGAGTATTAATGCTTATTAAAGATGAAAATAATTTAAGAGAAGTTCAAGCTTTTCCGACTAGTACAAGTGGTATGGACTTAATGATGGGTTCTCCAAGTACTATTACATCTAAACAATTAAATGAACTTGGATTAATTATAAAGGAGGAAAAATGAGTAATTTTACAAAAGAAATGATTAATAGTTATGCAGATAAATTATTAATTGGATTAACTAATGACGAAGAAAAGATGATTCAAGAAGAATTTGATACTATAGAACATAATATGGATTTGATTAATAAAATACCTGATATTAGTAGTATTGAACCATTAAGTTATCCTTTTGAAATGACACTAGATCATTTGAGAAATGATGAGGACATATGTGAAGAAATATCTATTGATACTCTTCTTCAAAATTGTGATCAGTTTGAAGGAAGAGAAGTTGAAGTTCCAAAGGTGGTGGGAGAATGATAGAACATGGTATTATAGATTTACATAAAGATTTAGTAAGCAAAAAAATAACAAGTGATGAATTAATTAAAGAATCTTTAGATAAATGTCATAGTATTCAAGATAAAACAAATTCTTTTGTAACTATTATAGATGATGCTAATGGTGTAAAAGTAAATGATAATTTACTTTCTGGTATTCCTTATGGAATCAAAGATAATTTTTCAACAGAAGGTATACTTTCTACAGGAAGTAGTAATACTTTAAAAGATTATATTCCATTTTTTGATGCAACTGTTGTTAGAAAACTTAAAGAAGCTGGATGTGTTGGAGTATCTAAAACAGTATTAGATGAACTTGGTATGGGTGGAACTGGTACTACAGGACATACTGGTGTGGTTCATAATCCTTGGGATTATCAAAGAATGACTGCTGGTAGTTCAGCCGGTAGTGCAGCTTCAGTAGCAAGTGGATGTTATCCTTTTGCTTTAGGAAGTGATACTGGCGATTCTATTCGTAAACCTGCAGCATATTGTGGTATAGTTGGCTATAAACCAACTTATGGAATGGTATCTAGATATGGATTGTTTCCATTTGCTTGCTCTCTTGATACAGTAGGCTGTTTAACAAGAAGCGTTGAAGATGCAGCTTTAGTAGTCGACCATATGAAGGGTTTAGATAAAAAAGATATGACATCTTGGGATTCAAGTAATATAGAATTGTTTAAATCGTTGAATAAAGATGTTTTAGGTAAAAAATTATTTTATATTAAAGAAATTGTTGATTTAAATAATTATAAAAATCCAACAAAAGAATTAATATGTCATTTAGAAAATTTTAATAAAACAATAGAATTATGTAAAAGCTTAGGAATGGAAGTATCTGAAGTAAGTATAGATAAAAATTTATTAAATGCTTTACCTTCAATATATGTTGTTATTTCTTGCGCCGAAGCAACTTCAAATATGTCTAATTTAACTGGTATTATATTTGGACCTAGAGGAAGCGGAGACAACCCAGAAAGCATGATTAAAGATCATAGAACGAAAGGATTTAGTCCATTAATTAAAAGAAGATTTGTGATAGGTTCATATGTTTTACAAAGTCAAAATCAAGAAAAATATTTTTTAAATGCTAAAAGAGTAAGAAGAATAATCGTTAACAAAATGAATGAATTGTTTAATACATATGATGCATTAATAATGCCTGTAGGAAGTGGACCAGCTAAATATTTAGATGATAGTAAAAATCTATTATCAAATGAAATTAATCTATTAGAAGAGCATTTACAAATAGCAAATTTTGGTGGATATCCTTCGATATCAATTCCCAATGGATTTGTAAGTGGATTACCTGTTGGGATAAATATAACTTGTAATGTAAAAAAAGATGTAGATTTGTTAAATATTGCATATGCATTAGAAAGCAAAATGAAATATAAAAATCAAATTGCAAAGGAGGTAAAGTAATATGGCATATAAAGCTGTTATAGGACTTGAATTCCATGCAGAAATGAAATCTCATACAAAAGTATTTTCAAATGCAATTAATAGTTATAGTAAAAAATCTAATTCAAATGTTGCTCCTTTAGATATGGCTTTTCCAGGAACATTACCATCAGTTAATATGGAATGTGTTAAAAAATCAATTATGATGGCAACAATATTAAATTGTAAAATACCTAAATATATGGAATTTGATAGAAAAAATTATTTTTATCCAGATTTACCTAAAGGGTATCAACTCACACAATTTTTTAACCCAGTTGGCGTTAATGGTAAAATAACAATAGATGTAAATGGTAAAGAAAAAGAAATATTAGTACATGACATTCATTTAGAAGAGGATGCTGCTAGTTTAGATCATTATTATAATACATCAACAATTGATTATAATAGAGCTGGTGTTCCACTTTTAGAGTTAGTCACTGAACCATGTATGAATTCTGCTGATGAAGCAATTGCCTTTTTAGAAACTATAAGAAGTATTTATCAGTATACTGATATTTCTGATTGTGATACTAAGAAAGGCCAAATTAGAGCCGATGTTAATGTTTCAATTATGGATGAGAATAGTACAGTTTTAGGAACTAAGGTTGAAGTTAAAAATGTTAATAGTTTTGCTAATATTAGAGAAACAATTGAATATGAAATTAAAAGACAAACTGAATTGAAAAACGCAGGAAGATATGATGAAGTAATTCAGGAAACTAGAAGATATGATGATCCTAGTGGTACAACTATTCATATGAGAAGTAAGGTAGATGCTGTTGATTACAAATATTTTACTGAACCAAATATTCCAAGATTCAGTATAACAGAGGAATTAAAAAAACAAATTAAAATGAGTATTCCGGAGCTTTCTAATCAAAGGAAAGAAAGATATATCTCTGACTACAATTTAAGTGAATATGATTCAAATGTTCTTGTTAAAGATAAAAAAATTTCCGATTATTTTGAAGAGTGTCTTTCTGCAAAACAAGATCCTAAGTTGATTTGTAATTTTATAACAACTAAGATTTTGGGAGAAATTAATAAAAATAATATGTCAATTGATGAAATATTTATTAGGCCTAACCATATAATAGAATTAGTTAATTTACTTGATAATAAAAAAATATCATCTGATCAAGCAAAAAAAATATTTAGTTTAATGATGGAAGAAAAACTTAGTCCAATTGAATTAGCAAAAAAATACGATATGGAAGTTATTGAAGATTCTTCTTTAATTGATTCTTTAGTAGATGAAGTTGTTAGCGAGAATCAAAAAGCTATAGAAGATTATCATAATGGAAGAACAAATATGTTGGATTATTTGGTTGGCCAAGTTATGAAAAAGTCTAAAGGAAAAGCAAATCCTCTAGAAGCTAAAAGTAAAATGTTAGAAAAAATACAATAAGTTCATTATATGAACTTTTTGTTTATAAAATATTGTAAAATAAAAATTGTGTGATAAAATTATGATAGAAGGTATTATGAAGAAGTATTATTTGTTATTGTTTTTTTTTTATTTTTTATAGCGGTGAGTGGCTATGTTTTCTTTTTTGTTCCGTTATATAGAATTAATGGAATAAGAGTTGAATATTCTGAAGTTAAAAGTGAATATAAAGATCCTGGAATAAATGTTTATTATAGGGGAAAAAAGTATAATAATATTAAAGTTGTTAATGATATTGATATAAATAAAATAGGTAAATATGATGTGTCTTATAATATTATTATTGATGGAAAAACAAAAAAGATAGTTAAAAGAACTGTTAATGTAATTGATACTGAAAGTCCAATTATATCTTTAAAAGGTGATGCTGAAGTAATTGTTGATTGCAAATCAAAATATGAAGAAGCAGGGTATGAAAGTAATGATAATTATGATGGTGATATAACTGATAAAGTTCAAATTAATGATAAAGTAAATTATAGTGAACTTGGAACGTTTAACATTTATTATACTGTTAAAGATTCTTCCAATAATATTGGGGAAGCTAAGAGAAGTATTATTGTTAAGGACTTAAGTGCTCCTGTAATTGAATTAAAAAGAAATAAAGATAGTTATGTAATAATTGGAAATGAACTTGACTTAAGTTATGGTGCAATAGACAATTATGATGGCGATGTTTCTAACAAAGTTGAAGTGATTGGTGAAGCTGATTTAAATAAAGTTGGTAAGTACACAATCACATATAAAGTTAGTGATTCATCTAATAATACTAATGAATATACTAGTACGGTTAATGTACAAAATAAAAACACTAAAGGTGTTCCAGTATTGATGTATCATTGGTTTTATGATGATATTAATGGCGAAAAATCAGGCGGTGATAATAACCATAATTATACATCTAGAAGTAGTTTTGAAGAGCAAATGAAATATTTAGTTGATAATAATTTTTATTTTCCTACATGGGATGAACTTGAAAAATACATTGATGATCAAATTGATTTACCTGAAAAAAGCATTATTCTTACTGATGATGATGGACAAGAATCTTTCTTCAGAATAGCTTTACCTATATGTCAAAAGTATAAAATACCTATTACGGCATTTGTAATATCTGATAAAGCCTTATGGAGAGAATATGTTAATGAAGAATATTTAGACATTGAATCTCATACAAATTCAATGCATATGAGAACATGTAAAGGCTCTTGGGATGGTGCTGCTATGTGTATGCCTTATGAAGATGTATTGTATGATTTGAATGTTTCTGTAGAGAATATCGGACATAATAGTGCTCTTGCTTATCCCTTTGGCCATTATAATGATAATTTTATAAGAGCTCTTAAAGAAGCAGGAATACATATGGCATTTACTGTAAATGAAGGAAGAGTTAAAAAAGGAAATGATAAATACAAGCTACCTAGAGTAAGAATATCTAGAGGTATATCTATAAGTAGTTATGCAAAAAAGGTTAATTAAATTAACTTTTTTATTTGTTTTATGAAAATAGCAATAGTAAACTAAATATCAAATCATTAAATAATTTAATTTAATTATTTAATATTTGTTATAATATCTTTATGAATGAAAGTATAATGGAGTTAACAACTAATATAGATAACAATACTAAAGAATTAATTAAAGATAATAAATTATTAATTAATGCTTTTAAAATTCGTTTAATTAAAAGATTATTGATGATATTTAATAAATATAAAATTCCATTTAATAAAGAAATACTCGAAAATACCATAACTGAATATTTAATCGTTAGTTTTAAAGATGCAACAATAGAAGTTGCTAAGAGTTATAAGAAAGTATTATATAAATATTTTGATATTATTAATGAATATTATAATACTCATAGTAATTCGAAAAGTAAAATAAAGGAAGTAACAAAATTATTTATTGATAAGATATATAGTGAAAAAAATCCAATATTAAATGAAACAATATCATATAATTTTGTATCTGCTTTAAAAAGTAAAATATTAGTATACGATATATATGAACTTAATAAAGAATTAGAAAGTAGAATTAAAGATGATACTAATGAAATAATACATGAAGTAATAAAAAATAATAATACTTATTTAATAAAATCTATGAAAGAAATATTGGAATATGTTATACTTAATGAAAAGGAGTAATTATGAATAATTTATATAAGGAAATAGAAGAATATAAGAAAAAATATCCTTTAACATTAGCTTTTAGAACAAAGAAACATTGTTCAATAATAAGGAAGCATTTAAATCCTAATGAAAAAGTATTATATCTTTTTTGCGGACAAAAAAATGTTAGTTCATGGATGTTTATAAATTCTTGTGTGGTTGCACTTACAAATAAAAGAATTATGATTGGTCAAAAAAGAGTACTTTGGGGATACTTTTTTACAACTATAACCCCTGATATGTATAATGATTTAAAAGTTACAAAAGGATTAATATGGAGTAATTTGGAAATTGATACTATAAAGGAAAATGTTTTTATTTCAAATTTAGACCCTAATGCAGCAGTTGAAATTGAAACAACAATTACTGAGTTTATGATGAAAGAAAAGAAAAAATATGCGAAAAATAATTAGTTTATTATTTGTGTTTTTTTTATTGATTGTGAATGTTAATGCGACTGAATTAAATTTATATAGTGAGAAATATATACTTTATAATATGAATGATAATATGATTATAGATGAAAAAGATGCGTATGATAAGACTTCTATAGCAAGTCTTACTAAAATTATGACTGTTATTGTTGCAATAGAAAATATTGAAGATTATGATAAAAAGATAACTATAACTCATGATATGATAGATAATATTGAATGGGATGTAGCAGTTGTTGGGTTTCATGTTGGAGATAGTGTCACATATAATGATTTATTGTATGGAGCTATTCTATCTAGTGGTGCTGATGCTGTTAATGCTCTTGCTTTATCTATTGGTGGAAGTTATGATGATTTTGTAAAAATGATGAATGACAAAGTTAAAAAACTTGGTCTAGAAAATACTAATTTTACAAATGTTGTAGGATTATATGATTCCGAGCATTATAGTAGTGCTTACGACATGGCTCAAATATTAATATATGCATTAAAAAACGATAAATTTAAAGAGATATTTGAAACAAAGTATTATAAATCTTCAAGTAATATTAATATGAAGAGCACTTTATCTAAATATAATGGTGATATCTCATATATTAAAGGAGCTAAAACAGGATATATATCTAAATCAGGTAATTGTTTAGCTAGTATTTCAACTATAGATGATGTTAATTATTTATTAGTTACTTTAAATTCTTATAGTGATGTAAGTTATTCTAGTATTAAAGATGCTATAAATGCTTATACATATTATAGTAAAAATTATAGTTATCAAAATATTGTGGATACTAAAGATATAGTCGTGACATTAAAAACTAAATATGCCAAAGAAGATACTATAGATATTTATTCTAATGAAACATTAGAGTATTACTTAAAAAATGACTTTAATAAAAAAGATTTAGAGTATGTTTATGATGGATTAAACGAAATTTCTTATTTTACAAAATCTGGTATTAAGCTAGGAACAATTAAAATTATATATAACGAAAAAGAATTAAATAGTTTTGATTTGATATATAACTCTTCACTAACATTTAGCATTTGGTTATTATTATGGGATTATAAATACTTTATATTAGGATTCATATTGTTTATATCTTTGTTAGTACTAGTTAAAATAAAAAAGGGACATAAAAGAAAATAAATTATCACTTTACAAAAGTGATTTTTTAATAATTTTAATGTAAAAAAGTAAAACTTAATTTGTTTTATGTTGACAAAAATGCATTAAAACTTTAAAATATAAATAGAAGTGTTAACTTCTAGAAAGAAAGTAATGGAGGAAAATTATGAATGACGTAATTATCTCCATTTTGCTTGTTGTAGTTGGATTATTTGTGGGAGCTTTCATAATGTTAATGGTTAACAAATTGAAAGTAAGTAAAGCACAAAAAGACGCTGATAAATTAATTCAAGATGCAAAAAAAGATGCTGAAAGAACCAAAAGAGATGGTTTGCTTGAATTAAAAGAGGAAAGTTACAAGCTTAAAAATCAAACTGATCAAGAAATTAAGGAAAAGAAACGCGAACTTAATGAACTTAATCAAAGGATCGATAATAGAGAAAAAAGTTTAGACAAAAGAGATGAATTACTAACTGAAAGAGAAAAAAACTTAGAT
>CAZJEW010000003.1:0-46466 GCA_964545285.1 uncultured Clostridium sp. | reverse complement strand
GTTTTAAGTTCATCTACTAACAATTGTAATCTATTTTCAGATTGTCCTTCACTAAATGTTTCTCCAAGTAGTGCAGATATATTAACTTTAATTAATTCATAAGGTTTTAGTGCTTCTGGTATTGTTCCAGTTTTCATCCTATAACCTATTCCTTCAACTATAGCAGTTTTACCTACACCGGCTTTTCCAACTAATAATGCACTTTTTTCAGGTGTGAGAAGAATCATAATTGCTTGTTGAATTTCATTTTCTCTTCCTATTGCTGGATTAGTAACATATTCTTTTCTACTTAAGTTTTCTCCATATGTTTCTAAAATGCTTATCTTTTGCATTTTCTTTTCATCTATAGTCATTTGAGGTCTATCTTCTTGTTCAGTTCCAATAGATACACCAAAAGCAGTAGAATCATCTTTTACTGTTAGTTCTTTATTATTAGAATCAAAATCTATTACTTCAATATTATCATTCATATGTCAACCTCTTTTATATATATGATTTTATCAATTTTTTTAATAAAAGTCCATATTTTTATTGACAAATCCAAATACTTTTACTATAATAATTAAGTCAATGCCTGATTAGCTCAGTTGGTAGAGCGCACGGCTGTTAACCGTTAGGTCGCAGGTCCGAGTCCTGCATCAGGCGCCATTTGATAATAACTCAAGTTTTCTTGAGTTTTTTTATGATTAAAAAAGTAATTATATATCATATTATTAATTATGAAAGAAAGTTTTGACGATATATTTAATCTTAATCCAAGGTATTCAACTACAATCGGTTTTATATTAGGAATTTTATTAATTGATGGATTAACAGTACCAGAGCAGAATTTATTAGGTAACTGGATAATTTTAATTGGTCAAACCATTTTAACAAATGCATCTAGTCAAAACGTTATTCAAGATAGAATTAAAGGTGGTATTATAAATATTAATTCACAAGAAATCAAATGTGTTTATAATCCAATAGTGTATAATATAGATAAAATAAGAGATATTGTTAATAAAGTATATCCAGATAATTCGATAGATATGCATTTATTAAAAAAAACTTTAAACAAACTACAAGAAGAAATAGAATGTCTAAACAAAAAGTAGTTAATCTATAGCTACTCTTTCAGCGTCTTTTTCATTCATTACAATTTTAACTGTGTATCTTTTCAACTCATCTGTGTTGTATAATTGATATTCTTTTAAATCATCTATGTATGCACTTAATCTATCTCTATTATCTACGCTAAGTGAAACATACAAATTATTATTTGTTTTCTTCATATAGAAATCGTAATAGCATTCATAATATTTCGTTTCAACTTTAATATAGTTTTCAAATGAATTATCATATTCAATTACATATTCTGTTTTATAATTACTATTGAATGTAATATATAATTTTTTCTTTGATGGTAATGTAAACTTTTCATATTTAGTTGTCATAGTATATTTAACACTAACATCATCAACTTCTTGTATTTTATAATACTGATACATTGAGTAGCCTATTCCACAACCAATAATTAATATAATGACTATTACAGAAATTAGGAAAAATAATCTTTTGATTTTTTTCTTAAAGATAAGATTATACATTAATAAAACCATCCATAATGTAAAAAGCATAATACCAAATAAAGCAACAACAATACCATATACTTTTAATCCATCCAATATAGAAAATAAACTTGCAATAAATACTACAGTAGCCCAAAGTAATATAAAAATAAATACAATTATTACTAATATTCCAAAAAACGACAATAATATTCTTTTAATTTTATGCTTCTTTGTTTCATAGATTTTATTTTCTGTTACAATTTCCGTAACATTTTCAATTATTTGTGAAGTTTCTTCTTTAATATTGTCTACCGCTTTTTCTACTTTGTTTTTTTTCTTGAATTTATCACCAATTTTTTTAAAGTTCCATTTAATTTTCCTTAATACTTTTGTTTTTTGAGATTTAGAATTATTTTTTTTCTTTTTTTTATTTATTTTTTCTGGTTTCTCTGGTTTATCTATTATTATCTTTTTCTTTGTTTTTTTATTTTGTATTAACAATTTAATTTTATTATTCATTTTATTAAAAAATTCTGGTATTCTACTAAATATATTATTTTCTTTTAATAAAGAGATTTCTTTCTCAGCAATATCTTCAGGACTGCCCAAATATTTTAATATATCCACTATTCTCTTATTATTTTCTTTCTCTTTATCTATAATATTTCTATATTTCAAAATTATTTCATTTTTTTTCTTGTCATTTATTTTAGATAAACAATCACTAAGTTTTAATAAAAATTTTTGATCCTTCTTCATCAGAATACCTCTTACCAAATTATATTATTATTTTATCATAAATTTGTCAATTGAAAATAGAATCTATTTTATTTTCAATATATTTATTTATTTTGTTTATTATTTTTTTAAACCATTTTTCTATATATTCAGATACTAAATCTTCTAATTTATCCCAAAATGTTTTTTCTTCCTCTTTAGTACTTATATATTCTTCTTCACTCCATATTCCTAATTTTTTATCTGCTGCTTCTTCTTCTAATTTATACAAATTATCAGTATATAAGTAATCTCCATAAATATATTCGACTTTAGCATATCCTAAAGAAATCAATTCACTTTCTAATAACGATTCATCAACGTAAACCCATGCTAAAGTTCTTCCATATTTATCTGTTTTATCACTATTCGGATCAAATTCCAATTCTATTTTTGATGCATTTGTAATTTTATCACACGTATAATCACTAGCTTCTTTCCCATAAGGTTGCACTTCTGTACCAGGTTTTACAGTTTCAGGAGTATCAATTGCAAGTAATCTTACAGTTTTTACTTCATCATCTATAACCACTTTAATTGTATCTCCATCAACACAATCACTAAAATCTGCTGTAATTTTATTTTCACTTGCATTGACTTTAAAAACAAATACAAATAATAAAAATATTATCATTATCTTTTTCATAATTAAATTATATCAAATATTAATCATTAAAAAAAGAACTTTAACTTAGTTCTTTCATTTTTTTATAATATTCATTATATATTTTATTAATTTCATCCTCTTTTTCTATTGTTAAACTATACCATCCTTTTTCAAAAGATATGTTGTATAGTTCTCTTGCTATATTTTTGGTATCATTTAAAATACCCAAAATAATTTTGTATAAATATTTATTACTCATTTCATTGCAAGCTATGCTATAGTTATTTGAGATATTCTTTTCGCACATTAATAAATCATTTACAATATCTTCTAAAGATAAAGATGAATTTTTAATTTCTTCTTCAGATTCATTTTTTATTTCTTCCATATTAGTTACAAATATTTAAAAGTTCACAATAGTGATTATTATGCATTTTTAATACTTTATTTAATAATTTTTTAATTTTTTCATCATTTATTAAATCTAAGTAATTAAAAATTTTTTTATTCATTATAAGATTCCAATTAAGCATATCTTTAATATATAATAAGTCTTTATTAGTAATTATATTTGGCGCCTCTTTCATATTTTATCCTCCTAGTAATATTATTATCATTATTGGTTATAATATAAATGTAAATTTTACCAATTTTTTAAAAAAATTAGCACTTTCTATTGACAAGTGCTAAAAAATGAGTATAATAATAATTGTAAGGAGATGAGTAATAATGAGTTTATTACCAAGTAAATTTTATTTAGATGATTTCTTTGATGATTTTTCACCAATGGAAATGCCAAAAATGCCAAGGATGGATATGAAATGTGATATCTATGAAAGAGGCGAAAGAGTTAATATTGAGTTAGATGTTCCGGGATTTAAAAAGGAAGACATTAAAGTTGATGTTGATGATGGTATTTTATCCATAGAGGCAACTAAGAAAGAAGAAACTGAAGAAAAAGATAAAAAATACGTTAGAAAAGAAAGAGTTTATGGATCATTTAAAAGACAATTCTCTGTTGGCAATATTAGTGAAAAAGATATTGATGCTAAATTTAATAATGGTGTATTAAGAATTTCCTTCCCTAAAGAAGAACAAAAACAATCAAAGAAATTTATTGAAATAAAATAATTAATAAAACAAAAATACTTCTAAAAGAAGTATTTTTTTTATTTTGTTACATTAAACCTAAAGTGACAAATATCTCCATCTTGCATAATATAGTCTTTACCTTCAATTCTCGCTCTTCCAGCTTCTTTAACCTTCAATTCAGACCCATACTGTATTAAATCATCGTAACTCATAACTTCAGCTTTAATAAAACCTTTTTCAAAGTCAGTATGAATGATTCCAGCACACTCGGGTGCTTTCATTCCATCTTTAAATGTCCAAGCCCTCACCTCATCACTTCCAACAGTAAAGAAAGTTTTAAGTCCTAACATATGATAAGTGATATGTATAAGTTGATCTAATCCACTATTTTGAATTCCTAAATCTTGAAGGAATTCTTTTTTAGAATCTACATCTAATTCAGCAAGTTCACTTTCAATCTTAGCACACATCAATACTACAGAAGATTTTTCTTTAGATGCCATTTCTCTAACTTTTTCTACATATGTATTAGTGTCATTAAGCAAATCATCTTCGCTTACGTTTGCTAAATAAATAAATGGTTTGTTAGTTATTAAATTATAACTTTTCATTAATTTAATCTCTTTTTCATCAAACACTTCAAGTTTTAACATAGTACCTTTTTCAAGAACATTTTTAATCTTCTTAAGAAGTGAAACTTCAAATAAACCTTCTTTATCATTTGAAGTTATAGCTTTTTTTTCTATTTTTTGAAGTCTAGTTTCAACTATTTCTAAATCACTTAATATAAGCTCATAATTCACTATTTCTATATCTCTTATTGGGTCTATAGATCCTTCAACATGTATTATATCTTTATTATCAAAGCATCTAACAACTTGAACAATAGCATCAGCTTCCCTTATATTTGCTAAAAATTTATTACCCAAACCTTCTCCTGTTGAAGCACCTTTTACAAGACCTGCTATATCAATAAATTCATATTGAGTAGCTATTAATCTTTCTGGATAATACATATCATTTAATGTTTCTAATCTTTTATCAGGTACTGTTACAGTTCCAATATTTGGATCTATGGTTGCAAAAGGATAGTTAGCTGCTAAAATATTTTTTTTGGTAATTGCATTAAACAAAGTGCTTTTTCCAACATTTGGTAAACCAATTATTCCTGCCTTAAGTGCCATAAGTTACCCCCGGTAACGATCCAATACCCATAGGTATTCCTATTAAATACCAACCTACCAAGATAACAAACCATATTGCAAAAGAAGCACATGCATATGGAACCATATATCTAATTGATCCAAATAGTGTTACCATATTATCACCTTTGTTATATTTTTCCATAAATGCTAAATATATAACAAAATATATTAATAAAGGAGTCAATCCATTAGTAACACAATCAGCTGCAGAATAAATAATTTGAGAAAATTCTGGACTAATACTTGCATTCATAAATAACGGTACCATAGAGCCAGATATAATGCTCCATTTTAATACTGAACTTGGACAAAAAACATTAGCAATCATTATTAATATAAATGATATTACAATTAACCAAACTCCAGTGAAAGACAAACCAGATATAAGATTCGATATAAACGCAGTGATTACTACGCCTATATTACTTTCATTATAGACATTTACAAATAATGAAGCAAAGAAGATTAAAACAAGTACACTTCCTACCCCATCTAATGAATGTCCTAAACTATCAGCCACATCTTTATTATTATTAATTGTTTTAGTCATAAAACCATAACCTAATCCAATTATTACAAACCATAGCGTAACAATAAATATAAATCCCTGAGAAAATAAAGAATTACTTCCAAATAGCATATCAATATATCTACCACCACTATGATCAAGTAGAACTCCCGATAAAGGAAGGCCTGGAATAATCATGTAAATAATAATTAAGAAGTATAATATTCCTGCTCCTATTCCTACGATTAATCCTCTTAATTCTTTATTTGTTATTTTAAATTCTTCTTCTTCATGCTCATATCTTGCAAGTTTAGGCATAATCTTTTTTTCAGTAACATTTGTAAATATTATAGCAGTTACAAATAAAGCTACAATCATTAAAAACAATGCAAAGAAAACACTTATTGAATATTTTGGATCTATTGTTTTTGCAGCATTAAGAGTTAATGTAAGTAACGAACTATCATTAGCAGACAACAATACATTAATGCCATATCCAAAAGATAAAGATGCAAAAGATGCAATTATTCCACCTAGTGGGTTTCTTCTTCCATATTTAAATAATAAAGCTCCTAAAGGTAACATAATTACATAACCTATATCACCTAATATTGAAAATAGTAAACTAATTAATATCAACAAAAATGTTAACGTATATTTTTTAGCGCTTCTAGTTATTATACTAAAAAAAGCCTGCATAAATCCAGATTTTTCCAATATTCCAATTCCTATTAATACAATTATTAATGTTGATAAAGGTTCATAATTCACAAAATTTTGTACAGTTGTTGTTGCTATATGTTTAAGCCCACTAAAACTAAATATATTTCTTACTTCAACAACATTATTAGTTAAATCATTTGTAACGCTATTAACTGAAGAATATTCAGCTTGTATATTAATAAAATGTAAAAATCCACTTATCAATATTGTTCCTACAATTAAAATGATAAATGTCATTATCGGACTTAATTTTATCTTCTTTTTTATCATTAATACTCCTCTACTTTTTTTAGCTTTTTATCAAATTCTATCCTATCCATCATAATGTTTCTGCCACATTTAATGCATTGAATTTTAATATCTACTCCCACTCTGACTATTTCCCAAAGGTTAGTGCCACAAGGATGTGATTTTCGCATAATAACTTTACTTCCTAATTTATACTCTTTATTCATACTAATCAACTTTCATATCAATATTTAGTATTTCTAAAATTCTTTCTAAATCTTTTTCATTAGTAAAAGGAATGCTTATTTTTTTAGAATCAATAGTAACTTTATTTCCAATCACTTCTCTCATACGATTTTCAACGTAAGAATATGGGCTTGGAGTATTCGCTCTCTTTATCGGATTAATTTTTTTATAATTTCCGTTTGATACTAATTCTTCTAATTCTCTTACAGAAAGATGATTCTTTTTAACTTTATTATTTAATTCAATTATTCTATTATTATTGTCTAGTTTACTTAAAACTCTAGCATGTCCCATTGAAATAAAGCCATGTAAGATATCATTTTTAACATCTTCAGGTAATGATAAAAGACCTAACATATTTGTTACGTATACTCTGCTTTTACCAATTTTAGAAGCTAATTCATCTTGTGTTATATTCGTTGATTTAATTATATTGGCATAAGCCTCTGCTTCTTCAATAGATGTTAAATTCTCTCTTTGAATATTTTCAAGAAGAGCTATTTCCATCATTTCATTATCAGTAAAATCTTTTATTATAGCTGGTATTGTTTCTTTGCCTATTAATTCACATGCTTTTTTTCTTCTTTCACCAGCAACTATATCATATCCTTTTATTGATTTAGTTACTATTATAGGTTGAATAACTCCATGTTCTTTAATTGAATTAGCAAGTTCAACTAATTTTTCTTGATCAAATGTTTTCCTAGGTTGATACGGATTGCTTCTAAGTTCACTTAGTTTAATTTCAACAACATCTTTATCAGTAGATGATTCAATTATATCTTTTTCAATTTCTGTTCCGTAATACAATGACTCATTACTAAATAATTGTTCTAATCCCCTTCCTAGTGCTTTTCTTTTATTTTCCATTTCTATCTATCACCTCTTTTGCTAGATTTAGATAAGCCATAGCTCCTTTACTTTTAGGATCGTATTCTAATATTGGTTTTCCGTGTGAAGGTGCTTCAACTAATTTAACTAATCTAGGTATTATTGTACTAAATACTTTCTCATTAAAGAATTTTCTAACATCTTCTACTACTTCAAGTCCAAGTAAAGTTCTTCCATCTAACATAGTAAGTAGTACTCCTTCAATATCTAAATTAGAATTAACATTTTTTTGAACTCTAATTATTGTTCTTAATAATTGTTTTACGCCTTCTAATGAATAATACTCACATTGAACGGGTATTAATACTGAATCAGAAGCAGCTAAAGCATTAGTTGTTAAAATACCCAAATTAGGAGGACAATCTATTATTATAAAGTCATACCTATCTCTTATAGTATCAATTTGCTTCTTTAATTGCTCTGTTATAACAAATTCTTTATCATTAACACTAATTTGAATAAGTTCTATATCCACACCAGCTAAATCTATCATAGCTGGAATAAGACTAAGATTTTTAAAAGGAGTCTTAATAATAGTATCTTTTATTTCAGTATCTCCCATTACAACATCATATATGCTTTTTTTTATTTTTATTCTATCTATACCAAGACCAGTTGTTGCGTTGCTTTGTGGATCTAAATCTATAAGTAAAACTTTCTTATCCAAATGTCCTAAAGAACTTGCTAAATTTATACTAGTTGTAGTTTTACCTACACCACCTTTTTGATTAACTAATGATATAACTTTTCCCATGAAGTGTACCTCTTTCTACTACTAAATATTTTAACATATATTAAGTGTTTTTAAAACATAAAAATAAAAAAAGAATCAAATTGTTAATAACTGATTCTATTATATATATTTTCTAAGAACTTAATTTATATAGTTTTTCCATTCTTCCTTTTTCATCAATAGATAAAGATTTTATAAATAATTTTAAGCCCTCAATATCTTCTTTTTTAATATAATCTAAATATTCATTTATTTTATTGTATGGAATTATTACTGGTGCATTATAATTTTTTAATAAAATATAATCCATTAACAAAAATCCAATCAGAATATTATATTCTTTATAATTATTTATAATAGAAAACTTAATATTATATTTTGAAACTTTATAATATAATTCTTCACTACTATTATCATAATTGTTAACAAAGAAAACCATTAGTTTGTTATATTTAGTTTTTTTATTGCATAATAATTCATATAACTTATCTATAAATCCTATTGTTAAAGGAGTATCTATATCTTTTAATAATATCTCAATAACGTAATCAAGACTTCTTTTAATATTTATTACTTCCTTACTTTCGGTGGTATTAAAAATAAGATCATATATATTGGCATATGTATAATTAATATTATTATATTTATAATAATTATATATAAATCTAGTTACATAATCCTTATATATATTTTTATTACTGGAAATTAAATGTAAATAATTTATCATTATAAATTGTTAACAATATCCTTAAATTCTTTCCCTCTAACTTCAAAACTTTCATATTGATCCCATGATGCACTACCAGGGCTTAATAAAACGATATCTTTATTTTCACTATTATCTTTCGCAATAAGTATTGCTTCTTTAAGAGTATTTGTTTCTATTGTTTTAATGCTTAATTCTTTCATTTCTTTAACTATTCGTTCCTTACACTCACCATAACAAATTACTAATTTAGTGTATTTCAAATAATCTTTTAAATCCAAGAAATTTTGAGTTCTTTCCAAACCACCTAATAATAAGATTACTGGTCTTTTAAATGCACTTAATGCAGTTTGTGTAGCTTTAATATTAGTTGCTTTAGAATCATTATAATAATCAACTCCATTTAATGACCTAGTATATTCTATTCTATGTTCAACTCCGCTGAATTCTTTAATAACTTTTACAATTATATCAGTTGGTATATCTAATTCTTTAGCAACCATTATAGCGCACATAATATTCTCATAATTATGAACACCTTGCAATTTAATATCTTTAGTATTAATTATTAATTCATCATAGTAATATATATTGTTATCATTTAAGTAACAACCATTAATTATTTCTTTGCTTGAAAAATACTTTTTTGTACTTTTAATATTTTTAGTTATTCTATATGCATCTTCATTACCTTTATTAATAATTGCAATATTACTTTCATCATGATTCATAAATATTCTAAGTTTATTTTCATTGTAATATTCTCTAGTACCAAACATATCTAAGTGTGCTTCAAATATATTAGTTAACACTGCAATATCAGGTTTAAAATCGTAAAAATCATGAAGTTGAGGGACTCCAATTTCCATAACAATGATATCATTTTCTTTAACGTTTTCTAACACTTCACATAAAGGGAAACCTATATTACCTGCTAAATGAGTTCTAGAATGATAGTACTCATTTACTATTTCATATGTTATTGATGTTGTGGTAGTTTTACCATTAGTACCTGTTATACCAATTATTTTAACCCCTTTAGGAAGTAAATGATATGCCATTTCTATCTCATTAATTATTTTAATATTATGTTTAGTTGCATATTCGAGATATTTGTGATCAAAATGCACACCAGGATTTTTAATTAAATAATCAAAACTATCATCAAAAATATCATCAGGATGAGATCCTAATATTACTTTTACTCCAAGCTTTTCTAATTCTTTAATATGCTCTTTATCTTGATTTTCATTTTTATCATTTAATACAATTGTATTATTTCTTTTTGACAATACTTTAGCAGCTTCATAACCACTTCTAGCCATACCCAATATAAATATTTTTTTATTTTCAAACATAATAAACCTCCATAATAATTATATAATATTTTAACATATAAAAAGTACATTTTAACATGTACTTTACAGTCTTAATATTTATACAAAATTCCTTTTTCATCTTTATAATAATAATTAAAGTTTTCATCTTTAACAGCCGGATATTTATAATTGCTTCCTTCTAATGTCAAATATCCTATGTTTAATGGTGAATTAATACTTAATTTTACAAATGATTCGGATAATTGATTTAAGAAATTTTTATAAAACACAGTATTTTCTGATAAATATGTTGAAGAATATACGACATAATTATCTTCAAAAGGATTACCTGCTAAAACAAATATATTATATATTCCATTATTTTCAATTAATGCAAATGAATAAATATCAGATTCGTCAAATGAAATATCTTTTGAGTTACCAGCACTATCACTTACTCTCAAAATATTTTTAAAATCTTTTGTTTCAATACTAATTAATATATTTAATTCCTTTTGTTCATAAATAAATGAATCTTCATAATCCGTTGTCTTATCTTTATAAAATGACATATAATAATTATTATATAATTGATATGTATACTCATAATTTTGTAACTCTACTTCATTATAAAATGTACAATTATAGTCATTAATAGCAGTATCTTTTGTGTAACCAAGTGTGGCCATAAATACAAATCCTATTAATAATGCAAGAATTATTACAGAAGAAATAGTTAATATTGTAGATTTAGTATCATAATCAACTAGATAATCTTCAGTTAATTTTTCTTTTTTAGGAAGAATATCATTTAAATTACCTTTCATTGAATATCCTATTGCAGGTAATAATAATATAATTGCTATTACCAATGATAATAATGAATATTCTTGTGTGTTAGTAATACAATCATAATAATATAGTGTTCCTACAGTTGCACAAATATCATAAAATCCGTGTAATATTGCGACTGCATATATATTTTTAGTCTTATAATATAAAATTCCTAAATAATATCCAATTGCGGTTGCTCCCATCATTTGTATAATAACAGAAAAGATACTTGGATTTGAAAAAGCATTAATTGCATGAAATGCACCAAATATAACAGATGATATTACTATAGCTTTAATAACGCTTTTATGATCTTTTCCAATTTTATCAACAATAGCATTTTGAATAAGGCCTCTAAATAAAAATTCTTCGCAAAATCCCACAGACATATAACAAATTATTAATGATGGAACATAACTAGAATTAAGAGTTAATCCCATTTTATGATTTGCTACTAAATCTAATACATAAATTGATATGGATATTAATATCATTAGCCAACCTTCCAGTAATGATTTAGATAAGTTACAATTTGAGTCCTTTAAAATATTAACTTTTTTAAAACCAATAATAAGTAATATTATTAACGGAATCATTACAATGAAAGTCATTGCATTTATTTCATCTGGGGTATATTGCATAATAATCGCTACTAGATTAGATACATTCATTATAAATAAATATAAAATCAAAGATAATGCAATAAACCATATTAAATTGCACTTTTTTTTCTTCTTTTCAGTTTTTACCAATGGCTCAATAGCAGTTTCAGTTTCAATAACTTTTTCTTCTTTTTTCGAAATTCTATTGATTTTATTAACTTTACAAGGTATCTTTTCAACCTTTTTAACTTTTATGTTTTCTTTTTTCATATCACACTTCCCTATTATTAATATACTATACTTTTTCCTATTTTTCAAGAATATCTCGAGCAGCAACTAATCCAGTAGCAGCGGCAGTAACAATATTGCCTGCTTTTCCCGCTCCATCACCTACAAAATAAATATCATATTTTTCTAATTTAAATTTATTATCAGTTGTTATTTCATTACTAAAGAATTTAATTTCTGGGCCATATAATAATGTTTCATCATTATTAACACCAGGTATTATTTTATCTAATTTTTCAAGTCCTTCTAAAATATTTGTAATTATTCTATGAGGAAGAATCAATGCTAAATCACCAGCAACACAATCTTTTAATGTAGGCTCTATAAATCCTTTATCTATTCTTTTCCACTCACTGCGTCTTCCTTTTTTTAAATCTCTAAGAGTTTGTATAATTGGTTTCCCATTACCAAGAACATTTGCTATTCTAGCAATACTTTCACCATAAAGCCTAGTATTAGTAGCAGGCTCAGTAAGACCTACTTTTGATATAAACGCAAAATTCGAATTGTTAGATTTAATGTCTTTTAATGAGTGACCATTAACGCATATAAATCCATAATAATTTTCTTTTGCTACAAATCCTCCCGGATTAGTACAAAATGTTCTTATCTCATCAGTATAAGTATCTGTTTTAATAAAGATAGTAGGATCGTATATTACGTTTGTAATATCTTCTAATATTTCTTTTCTTACCTCAACTCTTACACCAATTTCAATACTCTGTGATGTATATGGAATACTATATTTATCAGCAAGTTCTTGTATCCATTTAGCACCAGTTCGTCCAGGACCAACAACTACTTTTTTAGTTTTTACTGTAAATTCTTTTTTATTATTTTCGTAAATTACTTCATGTTCAGATTTTGATATAGACTTAATATCGGTTACATCACACCCAGGTAATATATCCACACCCTTCTTCTCTAAATAATCTGTGAACCCTTTAATATAATTAGGCAATTTATCACTACCTAAATGTTTTTGTTTTATTAATAGAAGTCTACCACCATTCTTAGCTACTTCTTTACTTATTTTTTTTGCTTCATCCATATTAGATGGATATATTTCACTATCCATCTTAAAATGTGTAAAAATAGATTCTGTATCGTCTATTAATTTATATGCTTCACTTTGAGACATATATTTAAATAAATCACTTTTACCAAGTTTAGGAATAAAATTAAGCTTACCATCTGAAAATGTTCCAGCACCACCAAAACCAGATAATATTTTACAAGGTTGACAATTCATACACTTTCCGCCATTAATTTTCATAGGACATAATCTATTTTCGGCTCTCACTCCCTTATCAATTAATGCAATTTTAAGTTTAGAATTGTTTTCGATTAATTCATATGCACAAAATAATCCAGCAGGACCCGCTCCTACAATTACAACGTCATAGTCTTTCATATTTTCTCCTTTTTTACACACGTTTCACTTATCTTGTGTGCCATTTTCTAATTTTCTATATGCAACTTTTCCAACTAAAGTAGTTGGAAGATTATCTCTAAATTCATATACTGATGGTAAGGAATATTTAGCTAGATTTTTTTCACAATATCTTTTTAATTCTTTTTCTACTTCCCTTGATGGAGTAATTCCTTCTTTAAGAACAACAAATGCTTTTGCAACCTGCATCTTTCTAGGGTGGGGAATTCCAATGACAGTACTAGTAAATACATATGGATGACTATTAAGCACTGTTTCTATATAACTTGGATATAAATTATATCCATTGGAAATTATTACTCTTTTGATTCTTTGTTTGAAATATACAAAACCATCTTCATCCATACATCCAACATCTCCAGTATGTAACCACACTTTTCCGTCATCATGTATTTGTAGTGTTTGCATAGTTTCAGATAAACTATTTAAATATCCCATCATAATTGTTGGACCACTAATGCATATTTCGCCATCTTCCATATTTGGCGATTCATCATGTGTCCCTATTTTTACTATTTTGTAATATGTATCTGGGAAAGGTATTCCGATAGAACCATCTCTATATTCATCGCTTGGAGTTAAACAAGTTGCTGCGCTTGCTTCAGTTAAACCATATCCTACTCTAACCTTTGCTTGAGATCCATGTTCTTTTAAACATTCATCAACTTTATCTTTTAAGGCTTTAGACATAAAGTCTCCACCACTTACAACACATTTAAGAGAAATCAAATCTTTCTTTCCTAATTGTGCTTTTGTAAGCGATTCAAATAATGATGGAACGGCACAAATAAAACTTGGTTTGTGCTTTTTTACTAATTTAACAAACTTTTTAGGTGAAAAATCAGGTATTAATATTACTTTCATACCACAGCACAAAGTCGTATGAATGCAAACACCTAATCCGAAACCATGAAATATAGGAAGTATTGCCAAAATTGAATCTCCTGCATCAGATGGATCACACATCAAATGTGATTGAAGTGCCAAAGCATTAAAATTTAAATTTGATAGTAATATTCCTTTAGGATCTCCGCTTGTTCCACCACTAAATAATATTACAGCAGGATCGTTTGCCGATTTTAAACAAGTAATTTCTCCTTCATAATCATAACCATAATTTAAAAATTCTTTCCATGTCATTATATTATCAGTTAATTCTATTTTGGGTACTGTTCCTCTACTTTTAAACTTATATAAGAATTTTTTTATCGGTTTTAAATTGTCTCCTACTGAAGCTACTACTATTTTAGTAATGCATGTGTTGTCAACTATGTTATGAATCTTATCATAAACTAAATCCAATGTTAATAAAAATGTTGAATGAGACTCATTTATATAATGTTCAATTTCATTTTCTGCTGACAAAGGATGAATCATTGCTGCAATAGCACCCACCATATTAACAGCATAAAACATTATAACAGCTTGTGGTGTATTTGGCATACAAATAGCTACTTTGTCTCCTTCTCCTATTCCTTGAGATTTTAATGATTTCGCTGTATCTTTTATTTTTTCATATAGATTTCTAAAATTACATGTAGCACCATAATACTCAAAAGCTGTAAAGTCAGGATGTCTTGCAACTGACTCTAAAAGATATCCAACCATTGAACCTTGTGGATATACAAGATTAGCTGGAACACCTTCTTTATAAAATTTTATCCATGGTCTATTTATATTACCTTTTTTATTATCCTTTTTTATTCTTTTTAATTGTCTTTCTTTGTTTCTTTTATCTATTCTTTCTTTTTTAAAAATATTCCTTTTTTCAAGTTTTTCTTTTCTTTCTTGTTCTTTAATTCCCTTTTTTTCTTCTTTAGTCAATTCCTTATTCTTCAATTTTGACTCTTTCATCTAAAGTCTCCTCTAATAGTTTTGGATTTTCTAAAAGGTATGAAAATAATCTCACAGCTTTAGCAAAATAATATCCATCAGATATTCTCTCATCACAATTTACTCCAAAATCACATACATCTGCAATGAATTCTTTTCCATCTTTATCCACTATCTTCTCTTTATGTATTTGACCAATAGTCACAATAATTGAACTTGTTCCAAAATTAGTTATATTGTGATATATAGAACCAATTTTCAAATTTCCCAAATTTGAAAGAATAGCACTACTATAATAAATATTATCTTCCATCATAGATAATGGTAATAGACCCTTTTGATCTAACCATTTATACATACCAACTACAGGCACTCTAAAAAATTTAGGAAGTCTTCCTATTTTATCAACAATATCATTTGTATTTTCTTTTTTATCAGTCTTATTATTTCTAATTCTCGAAACTTTTTCAGAGATTTTATTTCTTAAAGTATATATATTGTCTTTAGGATCTGTCTTTATGTTTATCATAACTTCTTCACTCTCATCATCAAAAGCAATTTTTGCAACAAAAGCAAGTATTACATCATTTCTTTCATAAGTTGTTCTATTACAAATGAATCTATTTAATAAAGGCTTTTCATAAAAAATTTTAGCAAATGCCATTGAAAAAGCATGAAAAAATGTCAATTTATTATTTTTATCATCCATTTTATGCTTTTCAATAAATTCAACCAAATTAGTTACATTAACCTTTTCGTTAATATATACATCCGAGTCACACCTTCTTGGCTTTAAATCAATCAGTATATTATGAAGCCCATCTATTTTTCTTACTTTTTTAGCATCTACACGATCTCCAAATTTTCTTTTCATAATATATACTCCTTCACAATACTATATAATTATATTTTATTTTTAAAAATTATGCAACATTTTAAAAGTCATAAATATTATTATGACTCTAAATTTTTTATTGTAAAAATACATATGTATAATAGGCTAAGAATATTAACAACATAACAATGCCTTCTCTTCTAGATAATCTTTTATCATTTTTTGAGAAAAAATACAAAACAAATGCAGCAATCAATACAACAAGTATATCAATCAAATTAAAATGTGTTGATGTAAATCCTCCATATATTAATAAAGGTATCCCTAAAACTATTCCAATATTAAATATGTTTGTTCCAATTATATTGCCTAACGCAATATCGAATTCATTCTTTTTGGCGGCTACTACTGTCATTGTCATTTCCGGTAAAGAGGTACCAATAACTACAACGGTCATAGTTATTAGTTTTGTACTTACATTTGCCATTAAAGCAAGATTTTTGGCATTATCAACAACTAAATCACTTGCTAAAACAATAACAACACAACATACAATGGTAAGAACAATACTCCAAAGCATATTATATTTTGCTGTACTTCGTTCTAAAAATCCTTCTTTTGTTTTTACAACTGATACTATGTAAACTATAAAAACTAGAAAGAAAGAAAAGAATAAAAGTCCATCAGATCTAGTTAATATAAATGTATCATTATCTAAATAATGAGTAGTTAATGCTAATGCAAAAATTGATGTTATAGTTAATAATATTGGCAATTCTTTTTTAATAACTGTATTTTTAACTTTAATAGGTGCAACTAAACATGCTAATCCTATTATTAGGATGATATTAACTATATTACTTCCTACAACATTAGAAAGTGCTATGTCTCCTTGACCGTGGCTAATACTATTAAAAGATATTGCTAATTCTGGTGCACATGTTCCAAAAGCAGCAACAGTAAGTGCTATCATTAATTTAGACATTTTAAAATGAGTAGCTATAGAGCTAACAGCATCAACAAAAATATCAGACGCTTTTATTAATAAAACAAAACCAACTAATAGTAATAAAATTGTTTTAGCAAGTTCCATAACCAATCTCCTTATTATATAAATATATTATATAATAAATTAAATAAAAAAAATACAATATATTAAATAATATTTATTAAAAAAATTGAAGTATTTATGTAAAACATTTTAAATAAATTTATTATGTAATATTTTCTAGACTAGTATTATTAGACTTTTATATATGATCATATTAATATTATAATTTATTCTTTTTATTATTTACAAGCAACTTAAAAGATGAGTCATTACAGCTCATCTTCATCATATTCTGATTCTTCAAATAACTTGTCTACCTTACTACTTGGAATTAACATATGATTTTTCTTGTTTATTCTTATATCAAATATTTTTTGATTATGTTCTAATTCATCACCGTCTATACACCATGAATGTGGTACTTCATCAAACTCTATTTTTAAGTTATCTGTCTTTAAATACACATACCCTGGTACATTATTTATTTCTCTTCTCTTTATATAATATAAGGCTTTAAATATATCCCATTTGTTCTTTATATCCATCATTAATACTTCAAATTTATTATCATCTAATTTTACATCTGGGATTAAATTATCCACTCCACTTATTCTGCTACTATTTGTAATAAATATAAATGAAAATCTTCTTTCGTATTCTATTCCATCTATAGCATATTTTACATTATAAAATTTTAATTGTTCTTTTAATTGTTGAATTCCATATATAACATATGCTAATCTTCCATATTTTTCTTTTAGTTTTCTTGGAGTAGAATATGATATATCAACAAATGAACCCAAACACGCTACATATACAAATGGTTGCCCATTTATAGTACAAACATCTATGTTTTTATCTATTCCATTTAACAACATTAATATATTTCTTGCAGAATTTCCTGTCATTCCATACATGTGTGCTACATCATTTACACTTCCCAAAGGCAAATGTCCTAATAATATCGGATGCTTTCTTTCTATATTTCCGGCAATAACTTCATTTAAAGTTCCATCTCCTCCAGCGCATAATAATAAATCAACATTTTTAAGTTTCTTTGTTATTTCTTTTGCATGACCTCTATATTGTGTGTAAATAACCTCTGTTTCATATTCGTAATTTTCAAGAATTTTGAATATTTTTCTAAGGCCATTTCTATTAGCTAATCTTCCACTATTTGGATTATATATAACAACACATTTTAACATTCTTTCCTCCTAGACAGATAATAATATTATACTATTTATTCTCCTAATATTACAACAATATCTTTATAAATAAACACTTGTTTTTCGTCATTATTTTTTCTATTTTGATCAACTATGCTTTTAATTTCTATTAATTCTTCTTGAGTAGGTTCTGCTAAAACAACGTTCTCTCCTAACACATTAAATGCAGGTATTACATCACAAGTATATATTAAGAATGTTGTTGTAACACCAAATTCTTGTATATATGCATAATCCGAAAATGGGTATTGCTTAGTACACATTAAACAATCGTTATATAAATAATATTTTTTTACTTTAGGTAAATTATTATAACCATCTAACATTTCAATTTTAGTTTGTAATCTGTTTAAATAACTAAAACTAGATTCAGTTACTTGTTTTGACATTACAAATACTTGATTAGCATTAACTAATAAAACACAATTTATAAAACTGAACACTATAATAAATAGTTTGTTTAAAATATTTTTAATTTTAATTTGCTTTATTTCTTCTATAGCAATAATTAATAATGAAAACCCACCAATAAATAGCATAGAATAAGCTTGTTTAGTTAATACATGATAGAAACTAGTGGGTAATAAAAACATTAAAAAATTTGGTAGAATTAATAATAGTATTATTAATATGCAATATAAAAGATAATACTCTTGTTTTATTTTAGATAAGTAAAGTATTATACTAATAATAAATATTAACATTAATAAAAATTTAATATATGTAGGAGTAAAAGATCCAAAATTTATTGCCAAAGAAGATATAAAGCTTGTACCAAACGATGATATTATTATGTTTAAGTCAAAATTAAACATACTTGCTGCACCCTGATAACCCTCTAAATCTATATTAAGTAATTTTATTGATAATTTAACCAATATAAAATATAACATGCATCCAAATAGTCCCATTAATAAACAAATTAACAGTTTTTTAAAAAATACTTTTATACTTTTATTATAATGTAAATCAAGGATAAACGTTACTACAGTTAAAGTCATAATTAATGGAAGGAACGATTGATATATTCCTGTGGAAAATGAGATTAAAAATGATGTTATTAACAAATCTTTATAATTATTATAATTTTTCATTTTATATACAGCATATATACTACATAAATACCCTATCGAAATAACTTGTTGCCAGCAAAGGTATGTATAGCAAAGTATATTAGTTGGAAATGCAATCATAATCATAGATAATAAAATAACGTATATATCATTTTTAATATTTAAAACTTTCCCTAAAAACATACCTGCTAATGGAAATAATATTGAGTTTAAAATTAATGATAAAAATGGAATGGGATATTCTGCAAATAAATATTCTAGCATTCCCCAAGCCCATCTTCCTTGTGAAAAATATATCTCATAATATGATGGCTTATTAGCAATCATCAAATCATCTATTCCGTCAACATTTACTATTAGATTTAATCCAGCATATCCATATACCAATATTGTAAAAATGAATAATGTTATTAATGTTTTCTTATTGTCTTTATAAAATTTAATAATCCTCTTCATACTTATACTCCCATTTTAACTATAACAGTATCCTTATAGATAAAAATACTATCTTTCGAAGGATACAATTCTCTATCTTTTAACATTTCTCTTATTATTTTTCTATCTTCATAATCAAATTGTGATTCTACTACATTTTCACCTAAAATATTAAATGCCGGTATTGTGTCTACATTCATAGTAAGAAATGACCAATTTACTCCTTGATCATCAATATAAGCACTATCTGAAAATGGATAATTATCAACAATACAGCCTTCACAATATCTAATTAAATAATATTTTTTAGGATTAGAAAGTTCGTTATACCCGTCAACCATTTCTATTCTTGATTGAAGTCTATTCAAATAGTAAAATGATGCATCTGTTGATTGCTTTGCCATTACAAATACTTGATTAGCTTTAATCATTAAAGAAGTACTAATTAATATTAAAACAATTGTTAATAATTTGTTAATGATATTATATATTTTCTTACCTTTAAAAACATCAATCCCTATAATTAAAAGCGATACTCCTCCAATAAACAAACATGAATATGGAATATTAGTTATCTGATGATCCCAAATATTAGGTTTTAAAAAATTAAGTGTTCTTGGACAAAATATGAATAATACTAATAATAGAGAATATATAATTAATCTATCTTTTTTGACTTTAAATGAATAAAAAGTTAGACCGCATATTAATAAAAATATTAATGTTAAATGAACGATTTTTGGTAAAAAATACCCGAATTCTACTTTTAATCCTTTTATAATATTTGTTTTAAAATAATATGAAACAAGTTGAAAGTTAATGCCAAACATGTTATTAGCACCCTGATAATAGTTCATTTCAACATTAAATAAGGATGTAGATAATTTTACTATTACATAATATATCATTAATCCTACTATTCCACATAATAAATATAATAATATTTTTTTAAAATATGTTTTTTCTTTATTTTTTAAATTCAAGATTACAGATAACATTAGTAAAACAATTATTACTTCTATAAATGTTTGATATATTGCAGTAGCAAAAGCAATTAAAAATGATGACATAAAAAAATCTTTTATATTTTTGCAATTTACTACTTTATATACAGAGTAAATTGAAACAAAGTATCCTACACCTATTGAATATTGCCATGGGATATATGAATATGCTGTAATATTTGAAGGGAAAGCAATTAGAATCATTGATAGTAATATTATGTATTTTTTATTAGTTAGATTTAATATTTTTCCTAAAAAAACGCCAGTTAAAGAAAACATTATGCTATTTAATATTAGACATAAAAAAGATGAAGGATAATAGTTAAATAATAATCCAACTACACTCCATCCCCATCTTCCTACAGATAAATATAATGTATAATTTGAAGTTTTACTATTAATAATAAAATCGTCTACACCATCTAAATTAATTATTGTATTAAAACCAGCATATCCATATACTAGTATACTAAAGAAGAATAATATTAATAATATTATTTTATTATCGCTTAAAAATTTATTAATATTCTTCATAACTGCCTCAAATAAAGTATAACAAAATTAAAATATATTAGTCAATGAATTATAAAGTAATAATTGTTAATACTAATATTAGGTGTAGAATGAGTAAAAGAAATAAAATATTAAAAAAATTTGCATTATCAATTATTTTATTAATATTTCTTTCAATGTTAGTATTTTGTGGTTTTTGTTTATATGTTTATGTTAATGCTCCTGCATTTAATAAAGAAAATTTATATAAGGAAGAATCTAGTAATATATATGATAGTGAGAATAATTTAATTGCTACAATTGGTAGTGAAAAAAGACAGATTATTAAATATGAAGATATTCCAGAAGTGTTTTTGGATGCTTTAATAGCTACAGAGGATTCAAGATTTTACGAGCATAATGGTTTTGATGCACCTAGGTTTCTAGTAGCTTCTTTTTCTTGGTTAAAAGGTATTGATGGTGGTGGTGCATCAACCTTAGCAATGCAAATATCTAAAAATTCTTTTACAAGTCTTAAAACAGAAGGATTTGATGGAATAGTCAGAAAATTTACAGACATCTACATTTCGGTATTTAAATTAAACAAAGAATACACAAAAGAACAGATAATAGAATATTATGTTAATGCACCATATCTAGGTAGTGGATCATATGGTATTGAGCAAGCATCTTTAACTTATTTTGGAAAAAGTGTATCTGATTTAAATCTAATCGAATCGGTATTAATAGCAGGTTTATTTCAAGCGCCAAGTGAGTATGATCCTTTTATTAATCCTGATAAAGCTAACGAAAGAAAAAATACTGTTATATATTTAATGTTAAGACATGGTTATATAGATATTAATACCTATAAAATTGCAATCAATACTAACATTAAGAACTTTATTGTTAATAATAATGTATCAAACCCATATCAAGGATTTATTGATACTATTGTTGAAGAAGTAATAGATAAAACCGGAAATAATCCGTATGAAGTATCTATGGATATTTATAGTACTATGATAAAAAGCAAACAAGACATTATTAATGAATTCTATAATACACATAATTTTAAAGATGATAAAGTACAAGTTGGTATAGGTGTTATTGACAATGATACAGGATCAATAATTGCTGTTGGTGCTGGAAGAAATAAGATAAGTGAGTTATCATTTAATTATGCTACTCAAATAAAAAGGCATCCAGGAAGTACTGCTAAACCATTATTTGATTACGGACCCGGAATTGAGTACAATAATTGGTCTACAGCAACAATATTTGAAGATAAACCTATTAAATATACTAACGGTGGAACAATTAAAAATATTGATGGTCTTTATAATGGAACTTTAAGTTTGCAAGAATGTTTAGTTAAATCTAGAAACACATGTGCCTTACAAGCTTTTAAAAGAGTAAATAATTCTAAAATAAATGAATTTGTTACTTCTTTGGGAATTACACCTGAATATCTAAATTCCGATAGCAAATATATCAATGAAGCACATTCGATTGGTGCTTTTTCAGGAGTCAGTCCAGTTTCATTAGCAGCTGCATATGCCGCCTTTGGCAATAATGGAATATATAATGAACCTCACTCAGTTAACAGAATAGTTTATAAATATGAATATGGAGATGTAGAATATAATATTGAATATGATTCTCATAGAGCAATGAAAGAAACGACTGCTTATTTAATATCATATGTATTGTTAAATGTCACTAGTTATAAAACTAAAGTTAAAGATACTGAAATTGCAACTAAAACAGGAACTAGTAGCTATGATAGTAAATTATTAAAAAGTTTAGGATTGTCTTCAAAAACCATACAAGATTCATGGACAGTAACATATACTAGTGATTATTCTATAGCTATTTGGTATGGATATGATGAATTATCAAAAGAATATTATATTACAAATAACGAATCTTTTAACGAAAGAACTAATATTCAATCTTTTATTGTTAAAAATATAATTGAATGTGGAGCTAAATTTACTAAGCCAAATGGAATAATAAGTACATCAAGAAGTACTATCGATTCTAATGGTAATACAATAACATTTAAAGGATTAGTTGCTAAAAAGTAATTTATTTATTTATTTAAATATATTATAATACTCTTAGGAGTATATATGGCTAAAAGAAAAGGTAGACTCAAATGGAAAAATATTATTCTAACTTTAGTTCTTCTTTTAAGTATTGGAGGACTTATTTATAGCATGATTAATTTTATACATTGGGAAAAAGACAATATTGAAATTAAAAATAATATAGAAAATATTGATAATACTACTGATGTTCAAGAATCAGATGGAGGAGAAGCTGTTAATTCAGAAAATGAATCTGAAGAAAGTATATACTGGTCATATATTAAAATGAATATGATTAATGTTGATTTATCAGAGCTCAAAAATATTAATAAAGATACTAAAGGATGGATTCAAGTAAATGGAACTAATATCAATTATCCTTATGTACAAACTACTGATAATTCTTATTATTTAACACATAGTTTTGAAAAAAAATACACTGATGCTGGATGGATATTTATGGATTATAGAAACAATTCTACGAATTTCGATAAAAATACTATTCTATATGGCCATGCTAGAAAAGATAGAACAATGTTTGGATCTTTAAAGAATATTCTTAAGAGCGACTGGTATAATGATACTGATAATCACATTATTAAGTTATCAACCGAAACGGAAAATACTTTATGGCAAGTATTTAGCGTATATCATATTGAAACAGAAAGTTATTATATTACTACTAATTTTAGTAGTGATAAAGATTATGAGAAATTTTTAAATACAATTAAAAATAGATCAGCTTTAAAATTTGATGCCAATGTTAATATTAATGATTATATATTAACATTATCAACTTGTTATAATAATACCGATAAAGTTGTATTACATGCTAAATTAATTAAAAGAGAAAATAAAAACTGATATTATATTTTATCAGTTTTATTTAATATTAATAATGAACCAAAAGTTAATGTTAAAAAAGTAAAAACACTATATTTTTTATATTTATTTTTATAATTTTTCTTATATATTTTACTTAACATTATTGTATAAATAATATCATATAGTAAATAAATTATTACATCTATAATTATTGATTTTGAAAAAGAAGTTATACTTAACAAAAATAGAGATATTATTCCATAAATATAATTATTTGAAATAACTCCTAAATAATAAATATTTAAATAAGGGACCCATGACATCCACTTTTCTTTCATATTATATTTTTTTGATAACTTGTATATTCTTATAGAATAAAAAGTATAATATAAAAGGCCAAATAAAACTAGTAATATAAGTATTATATATTGATATTCATTTTGAGTTAAAGACATTAGTTTTGATATTAGATTCATTCACTCACCTTATATTCATTTATTCTTCCTTCATAAAGTAGCTCTAAACCATTTAATTTAGTAAATTCCATAGGTTTAAATACTTCATTATTCTTATTTATAATATTTATATTATCATCAGATAATACATTATATACAAACTCACTACAATAATATTTAGGTCTATTAACTCTAATCCTAAAATACGCTAAAAATAATCCTATTATATTGTATCCCTTGCTATTATTAGATATATCCTTAATTTTTTTCATAGCATTGATATATTGTTTTTCATTTACATTTAATTTATAAATTGCCATAGTTGCATTTGAATGTACTTTATATACTCCTTTATGAATATTTTCTACATTAAAGCAACCTATAAAAGCAATATGTAAATATTTTCTTCCAAATGAAAACATATTTTCACATGAGTCATCAAAACTTAATGATACATGTGAATATTTATCTTTAGTAACTTTTTTAATAATTTTAGAAACTATTGTATTTGAATGAGATAATACTATATATATGCTTTTCATAATTACTCCATACTAATTATAATATAAATAAGTAATTATTTAAAGAATTCTTTAAAATATTCTGGTAATCCAGTGTCAAATACAACATGTTCTTTAGTAATAGGATGCTCAAATTCTAAATAATATGCATTAAGTAACATTTTTTGATTATTATCTTTAATACCATATTTTTTATCTCCTACTATAGGAGTATTGTTATCTTTCATATGAACTCTTATTTGATTTTTTCTTCCTGTTAATATGTTTATATCAAGTAAAGAATATTTTTTATTATTCATTATCTTATTATATTTGGTAATAGCAAGTTTTCCGTTATTAGATGAGTAAGAATATAAAGTCTTTGTCTCATTTATATAAGATTTTATTGTGTCGTTATCTTTAGTATTTCCATGGACTACAGCATAGTATTTTCTTATTACATTATTCCAATTATCCTGTAAATCTTTCTTTATTATTTCATTTTTTGCAAATAGTACTAGTCCACTCGTGTCTCTATCTAATCTATGTACTATAAATATTTTATTATTTTTATTCTTTTTTTTAATATACTCAAAAACCCTATTAAACAATGTATTATCTTTAATGTTATCCGTACTAATAGTTAATAGATTTGATTCTTTGTTAACTATCAAAATATATTTGTCTTCATAGACTATTTTAAGCCTTTTGTTTTTCATTTTTTTTACTTTGCTTACTTTTATACATTTTCTTATCGATTGACTTTAAAAATACACTAAAATCATCTTCAGAAGTATATATTCCATATCCAATAGATATACTAATATTAATATCATGACTTGAATTATATTTAATAATATTATTATCAATTCTATTATTAATTACTTTAATATCATTATCATTTTTAATACTTGATATTATTGCAAATTCATCACCGCCAAGTCTAATAACACTATCAGTGGTCCTTATAGATTCTTTAAGGACATTCACAATATCTTTAAGAATTAAATCACCTTTATCATGACCATAAGTATCATTAATACTTTTAAATTCATCAACATCTATCATAAAAACCGCATACTTTTTATTCTGTAAATAAATATAATTATCAAAATATCTTCTGTTTTTAGCACCAGTTAAAGAATCTTTGTTAATAACTCTATCATATTTAAACATATATAATAATAATGCTGTTAATGAATATGAAAAAGTAATAAATAATGAATTAGAGAAAACCGTATCTAATAGTAATCCAACTATTGGAAATATTAAAGCAAAATATATTTTAAATGAAACATAAGTCTTACTATATATAATTTTTGCTAATACACACAATATTGGTAAAATAATAAATGAAACAAATATATAATGATTAGTATATTGACTAATGTAATTAATATTAGCATCAAGTGAACATTTAGTAAAAAATATAATCACACACAATACATAACATATAAAATAAATTAATAATAAATTAGAATTAATCTTTTTGTTCATATAATTAATATTTAAATAATATAAATAAAGTAATATAGGTAACATAGCAAATACATACCCAATACATAAAAACCAAGTTTGAACAACAAATGAAGTACTATAAAACAGACAAATATTTGTTAGTGATAACAATATTATACTTAAACATTCAGAAAACCAAATAAAAGAATTAATATCAAATTTTTTTCTATATTTTATACTATAATCAGCAATAATGAATAGAATAAGAAGTATATTAATAATTTCTATGTTAATTATATTCATAGCATTCCTTTCTTAATGGTATATATTATATAATATTTATAATGTTTTTACAAATAATTCTGTTAAATATGGATTAAATAGTATTCCTTTACCACCTTCATCAGTCTCTTTTGAACAAAGCTCCAATTCATTAATACTTTCGGTTTTGCTTAGTGGAATATTATATATTCTCTTAGAAGTCATTGCATCAAAACTATCAGACAACGCTAAAATTTCAGACCACTCAGAAAATTCTTCATTGTCCATTGGATAACCATTATTATTTTCTCTCTTATGATGATTCTTTATTAACAATAATGTACTTTCGGGTAGATATCCTTTTAACATCTCGTAACTTTTAATAGGATGTATTTTAATTTCGTCATATTCTTCTTTAGTAAGTTTTCCTTTCTTACATAATATTTTAGGATTAACATATATTTTTCCAATATCATGAAATAATCCAGCAATATATAGTTCTAAAGTTCTATCTTCACTCATATTTATTTTATTACAAAATCTTTTTAATATATATGCAACTTTAAAACTATGACTTTCCTCACCACCAACAAGTTTTTCTATTTTGTCATTTAAATAAAGAAATTTATTTATAACATTTATATAATGAATTTGATCGGAATTTAAATATCTATGCCTTTTATATCCATTAGTTATATTTTCACAAATATTATCTATTGTAGAATTTGTTACATTTATTAATAAAACATTAAACATTTCGAAAAACGTTTTAATCTCTATTGGTAAATTATCACTATATAATACTATGTCAAAAAGTTTATGCTTAGACTCTCTAACATCATAAAATATTATATTAGAATTTTTCATTTTTATTCTATCTAATATATTGGCACTAACATCAACATAACCTATTTTCTTACTCTTTTTCATGATATATTCATTTTATCACAATTAAAAACAAAGAATTCTCATTCCTTGTTTATTTAACATTTTTTTTACATTACATATTTGATATTAATATTATGATCATTACACCCATAAATAATCCATAGAACATTTCTTTTTCTTTAATATGCTCCTTTACTTCGCATAGAAGTTCAAAGAAAACTAAATATATTAACATACCAAGTGTAATACCTATAAATAGTCCTTCAACACTTGGACTAAATGTTATGTTAAATATAATAATTGTTATTGCACCTATTATACTTGATATTGCTAACAATGAAGTCATAACCAATCCCTCTTTATTATTTTTAGCCAATGACGAAATTTGTATTCCTAATGGAATGTTATGACATATAACTCCTAGTGACATAATAGCACCTATTTTAATATTAGATACACTTGTGGTATATATAGCTGTAGCTTCTATTATATTATGTAATAAAATAGCAACACAAGACATTAAATTAATATGTTCCATATGATTATGTGAATGATTATGCTTATGACCTGGTAATAATAAATCTAATGATTTTAATATTAATATTCCAATTACTATATAAATAATAATTAAATACCGTTTATTCACTAACTCTATACATTCTGGCAATAAATCAAATAATATTAAGCCTAATAATATTGAAAAAGCAAAACCAACAGAAAAAACAATTAAACTTTTTTTATTGTTTATTAAAATTGTTATTAAATAACCTATTATAAAGGCTATACCTGATATAAAGGTTATAATTAAAGCACTTGTATTCATAAATTCACCAAAGATATTATACCATATTATTTAAAATATAATAAATAATTATTAAAAGTATATATATAATTAAAAATATCCATGATGATTTAGTAATATTAATTCTATTATTATCTTTGTGAATTAGTTTTTTAGAATCATATTTTTCTACCTTATCCAATTTAATTGCTAATGTTTTGATATTTGAAATATTTTTTTTTGATATTATTACATATCCAGTAGAATCATCTATATCTGTATACTTAATATCATTAGGAAATCTTAATATTTGAATAAACATAAGAATATCACCAATAGATGCTGCCAAATTAATAGTAGATAAGAAAATTAACGTATTAATGTTAAATATTATACCTATTATTAATGTAATAACACCAATAAACATAAATGGAAATGATAATGCTATAAGTATTCCTTTTTTATCTATTTCTTTTTTACACATACAATAAAATATTCCTTTTTCAATGTACATACCCAAAAAGAGATCTTTAGCATCAATATTTTTATTTATAAGGAAACCAAGATAATGAAATACTTCATGCAATATAAACCATAATAATAAAATAACATATGCAGATATATTAACATTAAATAATTCTTCCTTATAGAAAATATATAAAGGAATAATTATTAACAGATAGAGTATAACAGCACTAATATTCATTAGTACTGGGTTCATTTTATATTTATATATCTTTTTCATTTTAAACTCTTATAAAATAGCTTATCAGCTTTTTTAGCTGATAATTTTGTTAAGAAAGATAATTGCTTACTATTCTTAACTCTATAATTAATTTTCGGATTATTACTTTCTAAGGCATGATATATTGCCTCTAATAAATATTTTATATCATTATTATTATCAAGTTCTCTATTCATGGATTTTCCTATATTTTTAGCGACTTTAGGATATAATTTTGTATTTTTAACAAACTCATTAAATTGAAATCTTACTTGATTATGCATATTAGATTTAAAACTTCCAGGTTGTATTTTAATAACTTTTATTCCAAGAAACATTAACTCTCTTCTTAAAGAATCATTATATGCTTCTAATGCATATTTACTCATAGAATATATACCATTAAAAGGCGAAGGAGTTTGCCATCCATTTTCACTACTTATGTTAATTATTCTACCTTCATTTTCTTTTAATAAATAATAAAAGACTTTATTCATTCGTATAGTTCCAAATAGATTAACATCAATAACTTTTTGAATTGATTCAAGTTTAGTTTCAATAAGTGATCCAAATAAAGATATACCAGCAAAATTAATGATAGCATCAATTTTAGGAGATATTTTCTTAATAACTTTATATGCTTCGACAATAGAATTGTTATTAGTAACGTCAACTACAAGAGGTCTAACATTTTGTACAGGCTTATTTTTGAACGTATCAATATTTATATCACATGCATAAACAAAATACCCTCTATCAACTAAAGCTTTGGTTGTCTGATATCCCAGTCCGTTACCAGCACCAGTTATAATAACGTATTTCATAGATACTCCTCTACTATGAAGTATACCACAAAAAAATAATTATATTATAATTATAATACTTATTTACATTTTTCCATTATTACAAATAAACTTAATCCAGAAGAGTGTTTTCCAAGCAAAGAAGATATTTTATAGTCTATATTAAGAATAGTTTTTATAAATCTAGTAATTAATGATTTTTCATTGAATTTCCAATCATTAATTTTATTTTCTCTTTTCTTAGTTAATAATCTTGGAAATAATAATAAGAAATAAAAATAATGATATCTTTTAATTCTAAAATTAGATTTGTTACAAAGGTTTTTTATCATTTTAATATTATATCTTCTATAATGTTTTAATACTTCATCATGTTTTGAATATAAAAATTGATATGCAGGAATAGTCATAATTATCTTACCATTATTTTTTAACAAAGGTCCTATTGTATTGATTAAAAATTCATCATCATTTTCAATATGTTCAATCACATCCATCATAATAATAGTATCAAATTGTTTAATATCTAGTTTTTTATAATCATTAAACCATTTACATTTATTACTTTCAATATTCTCTTTTAAATTTATATCAATTCCTCTTAAAGAGTTTATATTAACATTGTTTTTTAATAATTCTTTGTCAAAATACATATCTCCACTGCCAATATCTAATATATCACCATTAGAATGGGATTTTTTAATTTCATTAATTAAACATCTGGTCCTTGATAATTCCCATGGATGACGATTACTATTATTTGATGTTTCTATTAAATCCATTATTTCGCTCCTTTTATATTATTATCATTTATAAGATATAATGGTCTTTTTTTAATTTCGAAATACATTTTTGCCATATATTGGCTGACAATACCAATAGAAAATATTATTATTCCACCAATAAATGTTATTAAACAGGCTAACGATGTCCATCCTTCTACAGGATTACCATTTATTTTATTTATAATAATATAGATAAAAAAAGCTAATGAAAATAAACATACAATAGATCCGATAATAGAGACAATAATCAATGGTGTGGTTGAAAAAGCCATTATTCCATCAAGACTATAATCAAATAATTTTTTAAACGACCATTTAGTTTTTCCATATTTTCTATTAATATTATTATATTCTAACCACTTTGTTTTATATCCTACCCAATTAAATAATCCTTTAGAAAATCGGTTATACTCAGTTAACTCTACTATAGAATTAACATATTTTCTCGTGCACATTCTATAATCTCTTGCACCATCTATTATTTTTGTATCAGAAACCATATTAATAACTTTATAAAAGCTTTTTGCAAAAAACGAACGAATTATTGCTTCACCAGTCCTATTGCTTCTTTTTGTCGCAACACACTCGTAATCTCCAGTTTTAATATATGAGACCATTTCATGCAACAAATTCACAGGATCTTGTCCATCAGCATCCATTATTACAATATAATCTCCTGTGGCATTTTTAAATCCAGCATACATCGCTGATTCTTTGCCAAAGTTTCTTGAAAAAGATATATATTTTATTGATGAGTCCCTTGCAGATAATTTTTTAATTTCATCTATTGTATTATCTTTAGAACCATCATCTATAAACAATATTTCATATTCAAGTTCTTCTATTCTATTAATATTAGGCTTTTCATTTTTAATTTCATTATATATATAACTAATATTTTGACTTTCGTTATAACACGGAATTATAATAGATAACTTTCTCATTCCAGCACTTAATCAATAAATCTTGATTTCCTTCCTACGCATATTATAAAGACCTTATAATATTATTACTTCCAATCAGTTGGTTTGGTTTTAAATATTTTTATTACCACATTATATCCTTCATATTCTGATTCATTAATATAATCTGCTTCTACAAACATATTATTATCAGTTCCGGTCCATATATTATTATCCTGATTACCATAAGCTTCATAATAAACATAAGATACGCTTTCTAAAGCAGATATATAATTATTATAATCTTCTTTAGATGTATTATCTATTTTAATTTCATATTGAATCTCTTCATTTTTTACAGATACTATATTTCCTAATGAATATTCAATAACATTATCACACGGCCATAATGATTTAGCTTTATCATTTGAACAGGCAAATAACATAAAACATAACAGAATAATAATTATTTTTTTCATAATATCACCAACATAATTATATAATATATTATCAATAAAAAATACACATAATTTAGATATTATGTGTATTATATTTATTCCAAATCACTTCTGCTTAATATTTTTGCCGGTGTTTGTCTTAGTACTCTTTTTACAGGTATTAATCCAACAAATATATTAAATATATATATAAATACTATTATAATTAAAATAATTTTATAATTAATTAAATAATTTTTTTCAAAATATGACATCGTTGTTAATTGTTTAACTATATATGACATTAATATAACACCAGGTAAACTTGCTAAAGTAGTAATAGCTATTATCTCCCCTAAAAACATCTTTTTAATGTCTCTTTTTTTCATTCCTATTGCTCTATAAATACCTACTTCTTTAATTCTAGACAAGAATGATGATCGTATCATTAAATATATTTCGATTAATGATATTAACAATGTAACTAAACATACAACAAGACAAGTAATTACAAAATCTTTTATTCCTTTTTTGTATTCAGCCTTATCATTATTATATGTGTCTACAGCATTTAATCCTGATTCTTTAAAATAATTCAACGCAGTTTCTTTTTCCTTAGAATAAATAGTAATATTTGATGATTTAGATATCAAATCGTAACTTACTGTACTTCCACATACTAAATATTTATCTTTGATTGAGCTACTTGAATAATAACCTACAACTATTAAATTAATTCCATTTACCTTGATATTTAATGGTTTATTTAGTTTATATTCATCTTTAAGTTCATTTCTTATTATAACTTCATAATCGTTATAGGGGTATCTTCCTCCTTTTAATACTATTTTATCTTGTACTAATGAATAATCTATTAAATTAGAGTTCATTTCAGATGAACTTGAATATTCCATATCACTCGGATTTGAATTATAAAGTATGTTAATAAATTCATTTTCATTTGTGTAAATACTTGGATCACCTTTATCAACAATCCCTACTATAATAAAATCATTCATATTGTTTACATTTAATTTTCTACCAATAAAATCTTCATTTTTCAAAACGCCGGCTTCTTTAATTGAACTATTATCAAAAACTTTTTTTATAACTGATATATCTAAAACTATTTCATGCGAATTTGTAGGGAAAGTTCCCAATATCAAATCTTCTTCATTTATAAGACTTAAACTTGATAATGAACCACTTACATTTGTTGAAAAATTACTTGTTTGATAATAATCATTTACTTTTAATGTTAAACTAACTTTAGAATTTCCTGGTAAAATATAATCTACTAATTCATTTCTTTTATATGAAAAATAATCATCTACATTAATCTTATCTATTATTATTTCTAAATAATTCTTGTTTACTGTTACAAAATCACTATCTTTTATATTTGTTACACCAAGAATATTACTAAATAAATTCATAATAAATAACCCTGTAACAAAGAATCCTATTAATAATAATTTTTTTGAAAAAGAATAATCTCTAACTTTTCTAAAACCATTAATTAATAATGTAATTGGATTAAATATTGAGGAATATCTTTTTTTAATATTTTTATTTATGATTTGATCAAAATCGAAATTATATTCCTCATAGATAGTTTTTGATATTTTTTTATAATGACTATCTTCAAATTCAATTGATGAGTCATCATCAACTATTTCTAACTTTTCATTTGATTTTGTTTTAATATAAATATTTCCATTTTGAATAACAATATCAATATCTAATTTATTTTTGTCATTTGAATAATAATCTATATTAACATTTTTATTTGATAAAGAATAATGATTTTTTAAATCTTTTAAATATATCTTATTGTCCAATCTGTAATCCAAATCATTTGTATGATCATTTATTCTATCATTAACTATTTCTCCATCTTTAATATCTATGATTCTACTTGCGTAAAACTCAGCTAAATCTGTTTCATGTGTAACCAGAATAACTAATCTATCTTTAGAAATCGCTTTTATAATATTCATAACTTCTAATGAGTTTTTACTATCTAAATTTCCTGTTGGTTCATCGGCAATTATAATACTTGGATCTTTTACTATAGCCCTTGCTATTCCTACTCTTTGTCTTTCACCACCAGATAACATTGATGCATATCTGTTTCTGTAACGATACATATCAACTTTTTCTAAAACATAGTTTACTCTTTTTTTAATTTCATCTTTATTTTTAATTCCATTTATTTTTAATGATAATGCAACATTATCAAATACAGATAAATTATCTATTAAATTATAATCTTGAAAAATATATCCTATATTTATATTTCTTATTTTATCTACATAATAACTTCTTCTTTTTGTAATTATTTTATCATTAATATAAATCTTTCCACTATTAACCTTATCTAGCCCTCCAATTGCATTTAATAAAGTTGTTTTTCCACATCCTGAAGGCCCTAAAAGAGCTACTAGTCCTGCATTTTCAAATTCTAAATTCGTATTATTTATAACATGTATTTGATTTTTCTTATGTCTATAAAAATATTTATTAACTTTTTCTAATTTAATCATACTACACCTCTTCCTTATATGTGTTCATAGCTGAAGAAGAGAATAATTTTCTTGTAAATCTATTCGTAATTAATCTTGACATTATAAATGTAATTAATATAAATACTACATAATCAAATACATTTAAATAATTATACATTTCTTTTAAATATATTATATTAATAACATCATTATTTAATAAATATAGAAATATAAAGAATACCATATAAGATAATAATGATATTGTGAATAGTTCAATATCAAGTAATTGCTTTATTGATTTAATAGAACCACCCAATATTCTTACTGTAGCGAAATACACATTTCTAGACTTCAATATTATTTTAATTATAAAGTAAGAAATAAAGAATAATGCTATTAATAAAGTTGCTAATAAAATCACTTCAATTATTTTAACAATTGCTAATTCTTCTTCATAATAATTGGTTAATGTATCTTTTATATAAAGAGTATTATATCCCATCTTGTTTAAAACAGACATTGTAATATCTTTATCATCAACATTTTTTATAAATACACTACTTTGAAAGTATCCTTTGTTAAACAAATTATTATAATCTTCTGTATTAATGAATATTGCTCCATTATATTTATCATATTGTATTCCTAATAATTTATTGAAATTACTTTTTTTATAATAGTTATTATAAGATAATTCTATTCTATCTTCATAGTAAACACTTTTAACTAATATATTCAATTTATAATTATTACATTTTAACTTAGAACACTCAGATCGTAAATCTTCAGATATAATATAACCACCTCTAGGTACATTGTTATTTGGGAGTATTTCACTATTTATACTATTAAAATGCGAATCATATTCTGTATCATTAAAAGTGTATTTTACGGTACTATTTTGTTTATTCAAATTATCAACTAAATCATCTATTATTGAATCATTAACATAAAAATATGCATTATCAAATGCTGAAAAATTATCTGAGTATGCTATTCCTACGACTTTTACATTATATTTCTCATCAGTAGTCCAGTTAGACAAATCAGATATATAAAATGTTTTATCTAATATATCATCAATGTATTCTGTTAAAAAATAATCGTTACTTGAACCAAGTATTAACACTTCATTATCACTTTCAGGTTTTCTTCCATAAGCTATCTCAAAATCAATTTGATTAGCATTATTAACTTTTCCATAAAAAGAATAGTAATCAGAAGAAATACTTATAGAAGTATCTAAGGTTAAATCATTTTTAATTACATAATCAATTCCATAAGTTTTCTGTAATTCTTCGTAATCATTTTCGGTAATATTTGTTCTATCTTTCTTATTAATTACTATTCTTTTATCACTTAATTCATTAAAAAAAGATGAGTACCCTTGTGAAGATAATTCATATTCTGATTTTTTAAATGATGAATATGATGAAGTTAATGCAAAAATAATAAATAAATATACAACAAAAATCAATAAAAACTTTGGTACTACATTAAATGTGTTCCTAATACCTATTCTTAATTTATTAATTATTGTCATATCTTTATAAATATTATTTATTGATTCTTTTACTTCTTTTACTTCTTTAATTCTCTTATCTTCTAAGACTTTACCATCATGCATAGTAATTTTTCTTGTTACATATTTTTCTATTTGGTTATAATTATGGGTAACAATTATAACTAATTTATCTTTTGCAATTTCACTTAACAATTTTAATACGCTGTCACTTGATGCAAAATCCAAATTTCCTGTAGGTTCGTCTGCTAAAATAATAGGAGTATCCTTTGCAAGAGCTCTTGCAATAGCCACTCTTTGCTTTTGACCGCCAGATAACTTAGAAACTCTTCTGTTTCGATATTTATACAATCCAACATCTTTTATAATATTTAATATTTTTTCTTTAATATCTCTTTTTTTAAATCCATTTAATAGAAGAACTAATTCTATATTTTGATACACAGTATAACTATTAATCAAATTAAAATTTTGAAAAATATTACTTATATATTTTCTTCTATATATTTCATAATCTATTTCAGTATAATGGCTAGTTTCCTCACCATTAATATACATTTCTCCTTCTTCGTAAGAATCTAGTCCTGAAAGTACATTGAGAAGAGTTGATTTTCCACTACCACTTTCTCCAGTAATAGCAACGAATTCTCCTAAATTAAAATTAAGTGAAATCTTATTAAATCCACTTGTAACTATGCCTTTGTTATAATAAAATTTTGATACATTTTTGAGTTTTAGCATATTTCACCTCATATTAATAATATCATACTACTATGCTTTGTCAAGTAGTATCTAATACATTGCAGTATATTGACACATTGTATATTGAAAATACTATATAATTTTAAGAGATTTTAAATATTTTTTCTTTTCATCACTTATTCTATAGCTTTCTATTGCTTTTTGAATTGATTTATTATGCACCCATTTATCTAACAATTTATTTTCAAAAATAGAAATGGTTTTATCATATTGTTTAATAAGAGCAAAACTAAAATACCAAGCAATAGCCATATTAATATAGTATTCATTACTTTTAACACTTAATACCAAATTATTATATTTTAAATCAAAATCACTATCTAAATAAAATTGAAGTAATGAACAAATTGCAAATCTTTTTTCATAAACATACTTTGATTTGATCCACTTTTTTATATATTTATATACTTTGTTCAAGTCTTTCTTAAATACTTTTGGACTTATTGTATCGCTTACTGCCCAATTATCAATGTATGGAAGAAAAGTATCCAATTCAGTTAAAACTTCATCTAAATTTGTATTTTGACTTATAAAAAAAGAATGAATAAGATTCTCTTCCTGGTATTTATGTGGTAGATTATTCATAAATTTTTTTCTATAACTATAATATTTTTTTGAAATATTTCTGAGTATTGGTATTCTTACTCCTATAATTTTATTTGAATTAATGTTTGGAATACTCTTTATACTAAATATTCTATATGATTTATCCTTATTATTAACTATTTCGTTTAATATATCATCCATTTATCTTCCACCATTTCCAGTTGTTTCAGTTGTAGAGTCTGTTGGTGTTGTATCACTACTTCCTGGATTTGATCCAAAAAAGTATGTATCTTTTCCTGAAATAAATTGTCTCCATAATGCTATTCCTGCTCCCACTAGTGTTCCTATTGCTGCTCCTGCTGCTCCTAATAAAACTGTTCCTACACCAGGTTCAATTATTGTTCCTATTGTTGCTCCTATTGCTGCTCCTATTGTTGCTCCTGTTCCCATCCCTGCTAATACATTTTCTGATGTACTTCTTTCACTAGTTGTTGCTGTACTTGTATTGCTTCCTGTTACTTCAGGTACTTCTTCTGCTTCTACTGGTGGTGCTATTGCGTCTATTCTCTTCATCAAGTTTTCGTCCATTTCATTTATTTTTGATCCTAATGTTAATATATAATTTGTATCATTAACTAATTTTCCTAACAATGCTGCACATGCACGATAAAACTGTAATGTTACCGCTTGTTCACTTACTGGAATTTTTGTATTACTTTGTAATCCATTTGCACTGAACGTAAAAAAGTTTGAACTTTCTATTTTTCTATGGATTGCATCCATATATGTTTGTAATGTTGGGACATCTGATTGTACTGTATCTATTGTAACACTTGAAAGCTGATCTAATGTATTTTGCAATGCTGATGAATCAATCTCACCTTTTGCAATTTTTTCTTGAAGTTGTTCAGGAGTTAGTTCAATCCACTCTCCATTTTCTTTATCATAATATTCAATTTTATATTGTATTCTACTATTTCCAGTATTGTAATCCGGATTTATAATACCACCGCTTAATATTCCGGCAACATTGCATCTAAATGCTAAAGTATTCGCCCATGCATGACCAGCATCAGAAGTTGAACCAATAGAAAACACTACTGCAGTACCCCCTGCATTAGCAACTGTTTCACCACATTGTTTCCATGTTTTTGTCCTATTATCATATGCTGATACAGATATTAAGGTTCCGCCATCACTTCCAAATTTTTTTAAAAAATCTTCAGAAGAATTTTCAATACTCCACCCATTATATGCTCCATCTATAGCAATAATACTGCTTACTTTAACATTACCACTTAAATAACTTTCTTGAGCAACCCTTGCTGCATAATCAGCACCAATGCTCCATCCAGTTACTCCAACATTATTGCCACTGAAAGTAATATTGTTTTTTGTTTCAAACATTTGAATAAATTTATTAATGCTTTCAACTGATGTTGAGGGAGAAGTGTAAGGATTTTTTGGCAATACCATAATTGAGTCAGATCCTTCATTTAATAGTTCTCTTTTAAATGTACTCCCACTTTCTGAATTTTGTCCCTTAGTAATATAAAAAGTTATATTAGTACTTGAATTATAGTTGTCTGGAACATAATAATAATAATTATCATCTTCATACATTGTTCCATTTTTTGCTTCTTCCATTTCTAATATGTCCTTTCTAAATTATTTTTCTATCTTCCACCATTTCCAGTTGTTTCTGTTGTAGTTTCTGTTGATGTTGTATCACTACTTCCTGGATTTGATCCAAAAAAGTATGTATCTTTTCCTGAAATAAATTGTCTCCATAATGCTATTCCTGCTCCCACTAGTGTTCCTATTGCTGCTCCTGCTGCTCCTAATAAAACTGTTCCTACACCAGGTTCAATTATTGTTCCTATTGTTGCTCCTATTGCTGCTCCTATTGTTGCTCCTGTTCCCATCCCTGCTAATACATTTTCTGATGTACTTCTTTCACTAGTTGTTGCTGTACTTGTATTGCTTCCTGTTACTTCAGGTACTTCTTCTGCTTCTACTGGTGGTGCTATTGCGTCTATTCTCTTCATCAAGTTTTCGTCCATTTCATTTATTTTTGATCCTAATGTTAATATATAATTTGTATCATTAACTAATTTTCCTAACAATGCTGCACATGCACGATAAAACTGTAATGTTACCGCTTGTTCACTTACTGGAATTTTTGTATTACTTTGTAATCCATTTGCACTGAACGTAAAAAAGTTTGAACTTTCTATTTTTCTATGGATTGCATCCATATATGTTTGTAATGTTGGTACATCTGATTGTACTGTATCTATTGATATAGAGCCTATACTACCAATTGCTCCACTTGATACTAATGCTAAATGTTCTTCAACAAGCTTTTTTGCTTCTTCATATGAGATAGTTACTAATTCACCATTTACATAAGTTTGAAAAGTATAATTTGGTCTATTAGAATCTCCTAGATTTAAATCTCCTGTTCCATTTAAAAAATCGATTAATCCATTTGCATAAGCATTTGAATTAATTGCTACATGTCTTGTTTCCAGTGGCTTCACAAACAATACACTTCCGCCTGCTGCAGCATACGCTTTGAAATCACTAGAAGGATAATTGGAACTGGATAATGATACAAACAAAACATCATTTTCTTTAAAAGTTTGTATATAATCAGAATTAATTGCATATGAACCATCAATTGTTACAAATGTATTAATCTTTGTATTATAATCTCCTGAATTGCTTAAATAAGCAGTATATACTGATCTTGCACAGCCCAGACTAAAACCGGTTACACTTACGTTTTCAGAATTTCCTCCATACGTATCTATAACCGAATCACAAATAGTTAGTATTTGCGTTGAAACATTATTTGAACCAGATTCTCCAGATCCCCAATTTGGCATAATTACTATTGAATTTGAATCGTTTTCTAGGTAATTTTTTAGTGGGGCTGTATCATTTTTTGATCCACCACTTCCTGGAATATATAAATGAACTGGTGTGCTTGCATCCACTCCCGCTGGAATATATACATCATATTCACAACCACTGGTATTACCCGGATCATCTTTGTTTACATGTATTATTTGTCCATCATTATTGTCCATATGTCCTCCTTAATTAATTATTTTTTATATTGTACTCTATGCTCTCAATCATTTTATCTACAAATTCTATTTCATCTTTTGAATCTATATTATATAATTTACGACTTTTATCATTCATATTATAATAAGATGAGTAAGTAACAAGATTTCCATCTTTATCCTTATTATATTCTGTATAAACTACATAATTTCTTCCCTTTTCTGTATTATCAAACGTAAATAAAATATCATATTCTTTTTCTATGCCTTTATCGTTTTTAATAATTAACTTATTATCTTTCATTATTATCTCCTTCCAGGGGAATAAACAACTGCAGATTCATTATCTTTTCCTCCATGAATAACATCATAATATGTATATCCATTTTCATCTAGATACGAATCAGTATGTTTTGCGGCGTTTACTAAAGATTTTGCCAATAACTCTCTTGGAGTATGTTCAGTTATTACTTTAATTTGTTCATCACTTAAACAATCTGTAACACCATCGCTAACCAATAATAAAGTATCATAATCACTATTGGGTATAATCTTTACTGATGGATTTACTCCATCTCCTAATCCCATTCCTTGCATTATTACATTTGATCTCCTATGAAACCTCATTTTATCTTTTGAATCTATTTCTCCTCTTTCATACAAAGTTTGTACATAAGAATCATCTCTTGTAACTTGTCTTAATTCTCCATCCTTATGAATATACGTCCTTGAATCTCCAATGTTTTCAACTATTGTTTTATCCTGGCACACTATGGCACCTGTAAAAGTTGATCCAGGATGTCCGCCAGAAAACGAATTATAACTTTCATATAATTCTTTATCAATTGCTATTAATTCGTTACATAATAATTGACTTAATTCTTCTTCTTTCGAATACAAATCGATAGGTAAATTCTCAAACCATTTCATAATCATAGTGATAACAAATTGACTTGCTAAATCTCCTCTTTGATGTCCACCCATACCATCTGCAACTACCATTAGTTTAAAATCTTTATTTTTTGGATGAGTTATAATTAGTACAGAATCTTCTTGATTTGGACGTGATAATCCAGGATCACTTACTGCAAATAATTCGCCATCCAATGCATATTCATTATGTTTATTAACTATTTGTTTACCAGATAAAATATCCTCTTTGCATCTGTTTATTGTTCTCTCATTAACTACAACATTACTAAATTGGCTAATATCAGTATATTCTTTATTAATTCTCTTTTCACAACTATCCATATGAATTCTCGATAAATATTGAAAAATTTCTCTTTCATAATAACGAGTTATTGAAAAGCACTTGATTAAATCAGATAATAATTTTATATTAGATAAAACGTACAAATAAGAATTTGTTCCACTTTTATATGCTTCGCGAAATTTTAAACAAGAATCAATATTTGGAATAGATTGTACCAAACTATGCTCTTTCTTTTGAATAAGATAATCATACAAACTACAAACTTTAAGAGCGTTTATTAATACTTCTACAAGTATTTCATTTCTAGGAATATTTCTTATACCTTCACGAGCTCCATTAGATGATGTAAAAACATTTGCACCGGCTCCTTTTAGTAGATATGCCTCTAATTGCATAGTCATATCAAAATCAGGATGTTTTCTTAAAGTTTCGTTCATAGCAAAATCGATAGTGTCTAATCTATTCATTTTTACTCCTTGCATCCTTTAATCTTTTAATTTCATTTTGGATTGCTTCAACATTTATTGTTTTATCATCAATATCATTATGAAATTTACATCTTTCACAAATAGTTTTATAATTATTAATATTTTTTATTCTATTATCTTCTATTTTGTTGTTGCAAATATTATTACATGTATCACTGTTAATTAAAGAATTATATATAGGGCAAAATATTTTAACTTTATTCATAACCTACTCCTATCATTGTAATTTTATTATATCACAAATAATATTAATCACTATATTTTTTTAATAAATTATTGATTAATTCATAGTAATTTCTTTTTTCATATTCTTTTTTAAAATAATTCGGATCAGAAGTATATGTATCAATTGTCTCCGCAGTTATTACCCCATAGTAATACTTCACTAGAGTGTCTTTACTTTCATATTTATCATTCGATAACCTTCCCGTTATTGTACTAAATTTAAAACCATTAGCAAGTTCTGCCATAAAATCTGTTGCAGAACCATCGTTTCCTTCTCCTACTTCTTCAGTATTAATATTTTGTATGCTATATTTTGTGTAGTTAGAAAACAAAAGTGCTAATTCATAGCAAAGATTATTAAATTCAATATTAAGATTAGGTTTTCCTTGATAAATTACTCTTCCTTGACTATGCATATTAATATATGCAGAAGCATTTTTATAATGTTTTAACATAAAATACATTAATGCTTTTGTTTCCGGTTCACTTCCTAAACTTGTTCCGCCAAAATATGTATTATTTTTAGTGGTTTTGTCTAAAGATACACTATTTATAAGTTTATTCTTTTTATAATATAATCCAGCATTTTCTGTAGGCATATTTCTATTTAAATCGATTCCATTAGCATTAAATTTAAAATTTTCGAAATCTACATTTTCTTTATTTTTATAAATCCACAAATTTTTATTATTAAGTGATTCTATACCAAAATTATATATTTCATATCCATCAACATTTATGCATGGTAGAATAACCAGTTTTATATTGTTTAACATTTCTATTGTATCTTTATTATTATTTTCATACTCATTTACAATAGTTATCATATATTTAAGTAACATTAATACATTTCCACTTTCGGCAGCATGAATGTTCGAATCAACTAATACTTCATTTGTTCCTTTTCCTATTTCTATACTGTACATATTCCTATTGTCTGCAGATTTCCCTATTATTTCTAAGTTTACAATATTGCTATAATTAAGCTTATTTAAATAATCTTCAATATCTGAATAATGTAATTTTTTATCAAAATTATAACTTAAATACTCGTATTCGTGTGTATTTTTTATGTAATTTTCTTTTTGATTTAAAATATTATTAAAATCTTCTGTATACATTCCGTTCGCAAAAAAATTTTCAATTATTTCTGAATCTAATTCACTTGTATTAATAATATCAAAAGGAATAGAATCATTAACTTCAACAGCGTTCTCTTTTTTAAAAATATCCAGAAAATTATCTTTATATCTAAATATTAGAATTATAATGACAATTAACACTAATAATTTTAGAATTATATTTTTTTTCTTCTTTTTCACTCTAACCTCTAATATAATAATATCACATTTTTATTGAAAAACGGAGTGATTTATAATATACTAACATTGTAGGTGTAAATTATGAAAAAAGCATTATTATTGTTAATATTTTTCTTTTTTTTAACATCATGTGAAACAGCTCAGGAAAGAGATATGAGAAAAAAGGAAGAAGAAATTGAGAAAATAACCGAAGAAATTGAAAAGCAAGATGTACCTGAAGAAATTAAACAATGGTTAATTGACAATAAGGTTAAAAATGTTATTACAATATTATGTTTAAGCACTTCAAGAAAATGTAATGCTTTAAAAATAGTTTCAGATGAAATAGCTAAAGAATACGATTTATCCATATACTACAATAATTTAGATGAGTTAAAAGATAATGTTATCAGTATATTAAAAACAACATATGAATTAAATGATTATACTGGTTATATGCCATACATATATATTATTAATACAGATAAATTATTATCTACTCATACTGATACATTTAGTAAAGAGGAATTTATTGAATATTTAAAACAAAATAAAATAATTAGTGAAGTATCAACTACTGACTAATTATTTTTTTTCTATTATTTCTCCTGTTAAATAACTAAATTCTGTACCTCTTTTATATTTTTTGTTTTTAGCAATTATTTGCATTATTTCGAATCTATCTAGTACTTTTATTATTCCTAATTCAGAAAACGGTATTACTGTTTTGAATGCTATTATATTCCCCAAATCATCATTAGCATCACCAAAATCTCTTGAAAAAAATGACATTGGATTTTCTTTCATTATTTTTAAAAATATCCAATCGTTTATAGGCATAACATTATAATCATCATTTCTCTTCTTAGTTACTTTTAATGAGTAATTATCTGAATTAATAGGAATTAATATAATACATGGACTAGTTTTGCATAGAATCTTTAGTACTTTTTCGCCTACTTTTAGTGCCCTTTTAAAGCCTTTTTTGTTAAGATTAGTATTTAATAGTTTATGCTCCAAAACTCGTCTATAATAGTCTATTTTTAGCTCTCCAACCTTAATAGGAAGAATATCTTGTTCGCTTTGTCCTAGTATTCCTAAAAAAAATCTTTTAGGACAATTAGAACCAGCATGATAAAAAGAATTAGCACCAGGAGTTGACATACAAAATTGATTATAATCCATATTGTCAACAACAGAATAATTACTTTTACCAAAAATAAATTCTAAATAATCCAAATATTTATTAAGTTTTTTATCTATGCACAATTCATTACCTAAACCATATTTAGATATTCTTTTAAGAAAACACATATTAGTAGATCTAGTCATATAACCATCTTTTAATATATTCCTTCTAAGAACACTAATAGGTTCCTCATTGTCTTTGATATTGAATACTTGATAATCTTTATTTGTACCAATATATTTGAATAATCCAATAACAACGTTCATTTCTTCAGCAGTTAATGTCCTAGTGTTTCTAGATGTAATATAATATTCTAAAACATCTCCCAAAGCAAACAAAACAGCTTGATAATTATTGTTAGACATACTACAAATATCAGATAAAAATTTAGAATCATTATAGATTCCATTTAATAATTTAGTAATTCTAATTGTTTCTTTTCTCATTGCCATATATATCACCACAATAATATTAACATATTAAATAATTTATTGCAAAAAAAAATTGGCAACTTGCTATCTTCGCTTACACTATTTTCGCCGTTAAAGTGCTTAACTACTCTGTTCGGTATGGGAAGAGGTGTATCCACTTTGCTATCGTCACCAATTAAATATATTATAACATAATTGTTCTCTCAAAACAAGATAATGTGATTTTTATCAAATTAAATAAAATGATTAAACTATCGATCTATTAGTATTAGTCAGCTCAACATATCACTATGCGTCCACCTCTAACCTATCAACCTTGTCGTCTACAAGGGATCTTATACATTGAATGTAAAGAAAACTCATCTTGGAGGGGGCTTCACACTTAGATGCCTTCAGCGTTTATCCCGACCAAACATAGCTACTCTGCAATGCCACTGGCGTGACAACAGATACACCATCGGTTTGTCCTTCCTGGTCCTCTCGTACTAGGGAAAGCTCTCCTCAATTTTCTAACGCCCACTACGGATAGAGACCGAACTGTCTCACGACGTTCTGAACCCAGCTCGCGTGCCGTTT
>CAZJEW010000002.1:41420-46736 GCA_964545285.1 uncultured Clostridium sp. | reverse complement strand
ATATTACATAGTTATTTGTTACTGCTCCTCTATAATAATATACTCTTGTTCCATTTTCTGTTTTTGAAGTATCTGTTGTATAATATAAGCCTTTTCCATTTGTATCACTGCTTATTGCATTAAAATTTATTCCTGTGCTTGATGTTACATATGGACTACTAATATTATCTGCATAAGCTGTGTTATTAGATAATATTAAATTAACTAATGTATCTACTTCGTTAAAATATAACACACATTTTGTAGTACCTTGGGTAATAGAATCATATGAAGATATTGATAAAGTTTTAGTATTTGTATTATATGAAGGAGTAGCTCCATATGTACAATTTGTTGAACCACTTATTAAATTACCTGTGGTATTTGATGTAGGTGTAGATAATGAATATACTTTTGTATTATTAAGTGCAGTACTTAATTCTCCATCAATATATAATGCTACTACTTCAAAATCTAATCTATGATAGTCACTTGAAATAAACGAATATTCTGAATCAATAGTAATATCAGCAACATCATTAGTTGCATATCCTCCAACGACTCTAAATGTCACTGTTTTTGATGAACCACCTGTATTTGTTATTAATAATGTAGATATTTGCTCTGCTGTTATTAAACCATATGTTGGCAAATTATCATCATTAGCATACATTACGTTAATTCCTTCTTCAGTTTCATATACTAATTTATATTTACTTGACACTTCATTTAATGAGGTTACTTTAATATATATTGTTTTTTCTGTGTTTGGATCTAATGTTACTTCATTTGTTAATGAATATGTAATCCCACTGTATTCAGTATTAGGAACTTCAAATATAGATATTGAATATAACAAATTTCCTATATACATCTCATTTGATCTATAACTACTACTATTGGTTACAAATGCAGAATAAGAAAATCCTAATATTGGACACAAAAACAATATCATAATAATTACTAAAATATTCTTTTTACATACAAAATTAAAATTCTTTCTTAATTCATTCCTACTATTCATAATAAAATTATAACATACTTTTAAAACAATAGTCAATTAATCATTGTTGATGTTTTTTAATTCAAACAAAGCATCTCTTAATTCAGTTGCTCTTTCAAAATCTAATTTAGAAGCAGCTTCTCTCATTTCTTGCTCAATTTTTTTGCACATATTGTTTATTTCTTTTTTGCTATATTTTTCATTTTTAGGTTTTTCTTCAGTTATTTCATTACTAATTGCTTCACCAATCTTTTTTACAATAGTTTTCGGAATAATATTATGTTCTTTATTATACTGTTCTTGAATGCTTCTTCTTCTATTTGTTTCGCTAATGGCTGTTTTCATAGCATCGCTTATAACATCACCATACATAATTACATGACCATTTTCATTACGAGCAGCTCTTCCAATTGTTTGAATAAGACTCCTATCACTTCTTAAAAATCCTTGCTTATCAGCATCCATAATACATATTAACGATACTTCGGGAATATCAAGCCCTTCTCTTAATAAATTAATGCCCACTATAATATCAATTTTCCCAAGTCTGAGACTTCTAATAATATTTAATCTTTCTAAAGTTTTAATTTCATTATGAAGATAAGTAACTTTGTATCCTAATTCTTTTAAATATGATGTTAGTTCTTCACTCATTCTAATTGTTAATGTAGTGATAAGTATTCTTTCATTTTTATTTATTCTAATATTTATTTCATTAATAATATCATCTATTTGATTCTTTGTTTTTCTTACTTCAAGAGAAGGATCTAATAATCCTGTAGGTCTAATAATTTGTTCAACTGGCCTTTTTACCAAACTTAATTCATAGTCACCAGGGGTAGCTGAAATATATATAACTTGATTGATTTTCTTTTTAAATTCTTCAAAATCGAGAGGTCTATTGTCTAATGCACTAGGTAGTCTAAAACCATAATCAACTAGTGTTTGTTTTCTTTGCCTATCGCCATTAAACATTCCTCTAACTTGTGGTATTGTAACGTGACTTTCATCGATAACAAGCAAAAAATCTTCATGAAAGAAATCAATTAATGTTGTTGGAGTTTCTCCTTTTTCCCTTAATGACAAATGTCTACTATAATTTTCTATTCCATGACAAAATCCTGTTTCTTTTAACATTTCTAAGTCATACATAGTTCTTTCTTTAAGTCTTTGTTCTTCTAATAATTTACCTTCTTCATGTAATTTTTTTAATCTTTCTACTAATTCTTTTTCTATTCTAAGAATAGCTTCCTTTAATTTTTCATCACTAGTAACAAACATAGAAGCAGGAAATATATTAATAGTTCTTAAATTACTTAATATATGACCTGTGATAGGATCAAATGTAGAAATTTTTTCAATAGAATCACCAAACATTTCAATTCTTATTCCATTCTTTTTTTCATATACTGGTATTAATTCTATAGTATCACCCTTAACTCTGAAAGTACCTCTTGTTAAATCCATAACACTTCTTTCATATTGCATACCTACTAATCTTTCGAGAATATCATCCCTGTCTATTTCATCATTAATAGTAAGATTTAACATTTTGTTTTTATATTCTTCTTTTTCTCCTATATTATAAATACACGATACTGAAGAAACTACTATTACATCTCTTCTATTTATTAATGCACTAGTTGCAGCATGCCTAAGTTCATCTATTTCATCATTTATTGATGAATCTTTTTCAATATATAAATCTTTGCTAGGAACATAGGCTTCAGGTTGATAATAATCATAATATGATACAAAATATTCAACTCTATTCTCTGGAAACAATTCCTTCATTTCAGCATATAATTGTCCAGCTAAAGTTTTATTATGAGCTAATATTAATGTTGGTTTATTAGTTTTTTCGATTACATTAGCTATCGTAAAAGTTTTTCCAGTTCCAGTAGCACCTAAAAGAACCTGGCTTTTTTTACCAGAATTAATTCCATCAACTAATTCTTTTATAGCTTTAGGCTGATCTCCAGAAGGTCTATAATCCGATACTAATTTAAACATTTTATTCTCCTTGATATATTAAATATTAACTAATAAAAATAATAAAGTGCACATCAACATGATAGTAAGTCCATTTACTATTATGTTATTATTTTTTAAAAAACTAATGAAATGTTAATAATATTATATTATTTATTGCATGATATAATATAATTCTTATTAATACACACTGATTCAACATTTTCTTTAATTTGAGATATGCTTCCACCAAACATATTTTTTTGAATGTTTGATTGAATAAAACTAATATTAACATTGCTTAATGTTATATTATTATCATTTTCATCCAATAATACTCCAACATATTCTAACAAATATTCACCTCTTGATGCAACTATTATCGTTACATTTGAACCAATATAATCTTTATACATTTTTTCCCTTTCTACACCAAATATATATAACAATAATATATATTTTCCCTTTTTAATCTGATTTTATTATAACATAAAAAAAGCATAAAGAAATTGCAATTTTCTTAATGCTTAAAATGTTTTTATTATTTAATTTCTTACTGGTAGTGAAGTTATATTTTCAACAGCATAATTCAATATAATATCTGCGTCATCAGAATCACATTTGTTATCAAGATTAACATCACATGCTAATAATTGTAAATTATTAAAAGATTCAAGTGATTCAACATATCTTAACACTTTTGTTGCATCTGTTGCATTTACTATTTTATCTCCATTTAAGTCTCCCCAAAAAATATCATATGATAAAGAAGAAATAATTTCTGTTGAATATGCCAGAATAAGTTTTGCATCTATCTTATCACAATAATTATCTTTATTAACATCACAAGCTAACTTTTGAAGATCAGTAAATGTTTCTATTCCTTCTACATATCTTAATATCTTTGATGCATCTGAAGAATTTACTGTTTTATCTCCATTAACATCACCTAACACAAAATTATATGGAAGTGAAGTTATAGTTTTAACAAGGTATGCTAATATTACCTTTGAATCAATCTCGTCGCATACATTGTCATTTGTTACATCACATGCTAATTTTTGCAAATCAGTAAATGTTTCTATTCCTTTTACATATCTTAATATCTTTGAAGCGTCCATTGAGGAAACTTGTTTATCTCCACTTACATCTCCTAAAACAAACGGATATGGAAGTGATGTTATAGTTTTATTAAGATATGCTAGTATAACTTTTGCATCTACAACATTACATGCGTTATCATTTGTTACATCACATGCTAATTTTTGTAATTCAGTAAATGATTCTATTCCTTCCACATATCTTAATATCTTTGAAGCATCCATTGAACTAACTAATTTATCACCACTTACATCACCTAATACAAATGTATATGGTAGTGAAGTAATAAGTTTTGTTGTATATGCTAATATTATTTTAGCATCTATTCCACTACATACATTATCATTTGTTACATCACACAATAACTTTTGTAAATCAGTAAATGTTTCAAGTCCTTCAGAATACCTTAATACTTTTGAAGCATCTGTTGCATCAACTTTTTTATCTCCATTTACATCTCCTAATAGAATTGAATAAGGTAAAGATGGAATAAGTTTTGTTGTATATGCTAATATTACCTTTGCATCCACTCCATTACACACATTATCATTTGTTACATCACATGCTAGTTTTTGTAATTCAGTAAATGTTTCCAAACCTTCAGAATATCTTAATATCTTTGAAGCATCCATTGAACTAACTAATTTATCACCACTTACATCACCTAATACAAATGTATATGGTAGTGAAGTAATAAGTTTTGTTGAATATGCTAATATTATTTTAGAATCTATCTCATTACAAACACTATCACTATTAACATCGCATGCTAACTTCTGCAAATCAGTAAATTTTTCGAATCCATCGACATATCTTAATACTTTTGAAGCATCTGTTGCATCTACTGTTTTATCTCCGTTTACATCTCCCAATACAAATACATATGGAAGAGATGTAATCAAATTAGTAGAATATGCTAGTACAATTTTTGCATCTATTGCATCACAAATATTATTATCACTAACATCACAAGCGAGTTTTTGTAGTTCATCAAATTTTTCGAGTCCTTCTGCATATCTTAATATTTTTGATGCATCAGTAGAATTTACTTTCTTATCATTATTTACATCTCCTAATACAAACTTATATGGAAGTGAAGTAATAAGTTTCGTTGAATAAGCAAGTATTACTTTAGCATCTATTTCATCACACTCATTGTCATTTGTAACATCACATGCTAATTTTTGCAAACTATCAAATGACTCAAGTCCTTCAACAAATCTTAATACTTTTGACGCATCTGTTGAATTTACTTCTTTATC
>CAZJEW010000002.1:0-41320 GCA_964545285.1 uncultured Clostridium sp. | reverse complement strand
GTCCTTCAACAAATCTTAATACTTTTGACGCATCTGTTGAATTTACTTCTTTATCATTATTAACATCTCCTAATACAAATGTATATGGAAGTGAACTAATAAGTTTTGTAGAATAAGCTAATATTATATTGGCATCTACTTTATTACAAGTATTATCATTATTTACATCGCAAGCAAGTTTTTGTAATTCAGTAAATTTTTCAAGTCCTTCTACATACCTCAATACTTTAGCAGCATCTGTTGAATTTACTTCTTTATCTCCATTAACATCTCCTAAATTAATTTCATAATATGGAAGAGAAGTAATAAGATTGGTCGTATATGCTAAAACAATTTTAGCATCAGTAGAATTACAATAGCCATCTATATTTACATCACACGATAGCTTTTCAATTTCAGTAAATTCTTCAAGACCAGCCTCATATCTTAAAATTAGTGAAGCGTCCATAGACGTAACTTCATTATCATTATTAACATCACCTAACATAATTTTATATGGTAGTTTATCAATAAGTTTAGTTGTATATAATAGAATAACTTTAGCATCTGAATTATTACAATATCCATCAATATTAACATCACATACAGCTTTTTGAAAATCAGTAAAAGTTGTAAGACCTTCTGCATATCTTAATATTTCGGCGGCATCTAAAGAGTCGACTTTTTCATCATTATTTACATCTCCAGATATAATTTTAGCATCTAAAGTATCAATTTGACCTGATAAAAACAAGGAAACTAATATAGCATCTGCTGCTGTGCATTTTCCATCCCCATCAATATCACAATTTTTAATCTGTTTATTATTAAGTTTAGCTTTTCCTGACAAGTATTGATGAATAAAAATTGTATCCTCATCATCAATTAAATTATCGCAATTAATATCACCAGATTTGTATTCACAAGATACATATCTAGTAAAATTTTTTATAGTTTTAAATCCACCTAAAAAGCCAACTATTATAAATAATATAAAAACAGATATTAAAACATACAAAATTTTTTTACTATTTTTTTTATTGTTTTTCATGTTATTTTCAGAATTTATCATATCTACACTCCTATTATAATTCTAATCTATATATTTTAAAAAGTCAACAATGGTAAAATAATTATGCATATTCAATAAATAACATTAGCGAAACTTAAAACCAATAATTTACACTTACGTTATAATTTAACAATTTACTTATTTTAATTATCAGAGGTAAAATCTGATATTTTAAACTCAATATCGAATAAGCTATTGTCCTTAAAAGAATATGGATATATTATTATTTTTTCAATTGATAAATCAGATTGTTTTAAATCGATAATTCTTTCAATAGTAGGGCTAGTATTTACAACAACAATCTTTGATTTAATTTCTTTGATGAATTTTGAAGCACTTGCTGGTGATAAAGTAAATATAGATGAACTATATTTGCTGCCATTATAATTAATTTGGGCTATTGCTTCATTAACATCGTCAACTATTATTGCATTTGAGTAATCAATTTTTATTTTCTTATTAACATAATATTTAATATTCAAACCAGTATCTATAATCTTATCTATAAAATCCATATGATTTGTATCTTCAATATATAAATCAAAACATTCATAACCACTTATAATAGTTTTAACTCTACTTTTTCTTAAGATTAAATTTTGCAAATTGTTATCACCAATACATACTACTAAATTAATATTTGCATAATTAGATAATATATCATCAAAATTTTCTGATATAAACATTTGTATCAAGTATATAGAAATATTAAATTGTTTTAAAACAGCTTGAACAATTTGAATTAGTAATTGATTAGTACCGAACATAAAACCATCATTTGAAAATATTGTTGTATTTCCAGCAATAATGTTTCTTATTATCATTTCAATAATTACATAAGGATTACCATCGTTTATAACAACAACATTTCCACAATCCATTACTTGTATTCCATAAACAACTTTATTGTTATCATCTTTTTGTGATAAAGTAACACTACCATATATCATTGTTTCTTTTTTTAAATTAGAAAATATATTATCAATAATACTAAAATCAATGAAAAAACCATTATTATTTTTCCTATCAATTTCATTTGCTTTAACAATTGCATCTTTATTATTTTTAAATGCTTCATAAATCTGAGAAATTAAATTTTGAATATTTTCAGTTAAATTATCTTTGTTTACAAGCAATGCGTTTGAAATAATTTTATTAATACTATCTTGCATGATCTATACCTCTTTCTATATCAATTTCATTTGTCAATCCTATAACTCTATTGTACATTTCTTTTTGTTTTTCATCTAAAGATGATATATCTATTTCTTTTCCTTCTGATATTTGATCAAATGCCAGCCTTAATTGAATTATAACTTTTTGTTCAATATCCATTTGTTGCTGATTGTTATCAATTTTAGTATTGTAAAGCAGTTCACCTATTCTTATTTTTTCTCCACTGAAATCATAAATAATAGCAAAATTTGGATTCATTATTATTCTCGTAGTTTTTGGATTCAGTCCATAATTTTGGGCTATTTCCGTTACAAGATGTTCTGAACCATGAATAGGTATTTCTAAATTTTGAGAATCCCCTTTTGTAACAATCTCTAATTTTTCTAAAAAAAGTAAAAACTTTTCGTTAAAATTAGTATCATCATATATTGTATAAGTATCATTGTGTATTGGAAGTGTTTCACCATTATATCCCTTCCTATCTTCTCTTTCCTCTAGAATATATTGTGTAGTTGAATCATTTGTATAAAGACTTCTAGATAGTTTTACCGGTTCAACAAATAATAAAGGTCTTGAAACAATTCCTCTATCTATTACAGATTTTTGCTTTAATGATTCTGCAATATCATTATATCCTAATCCAACAGTTATTTTTCCTAATCTTAAACCATCATATTGTTCTTTAGTTATTTTACCACTTTCTAGAAGACTCCTATATACTCGCTCATCTGCTTCTATTAAGTCATGAGCAGCTTGTTTATATATTTCATATATTTCATCAGTAAATTCTTTTCTACTCGAATTCGGATTGTCTTTTGTTGCTCTTGAGAATGCCTTATCAGGTATTTCTATATTATCAAAACATAATACATCCCTATTTCTCCATACCCAACTTTGAGCAACTATATTTCCATGCTCATCCTTTATTACAAATACACGACCATTTTTATCCAACATACTATGTTCCATACATACTTCAGCACAATTGTTTAACTCTTGACAACAATCTGTAAGAGTTCCAATTGCCATTGCTAAGGGATCGTCCAATTTTAATATTTCATAAAAATACTTTCCACTGTTTTTCTCAACACTATGTTCAATTCTAGGGATACTACTAAAAGTTCTTTGTTTTCCATAATTATATATTTGCTGCAAAATATCAAAATCAGATTGACTATATCCTGCAATTGCAGATATTTCAGAAGCGCGTTCATTACCAACATTAACAGAATAATATTTGTTTGATCGAACATAATCAACAGCTAACTCCCAAGTTAATGTTCTATTACTATTTATAGCTTTTATATTAGAAAATTGCCTTTGAATACTAGAAACAAGACTTGCATTTTCAGAATTATTTAAAATTTTTTCCATATTTGCTAACAAAAATTCTCTAAAATCAACGTCATATTTTAATTCAAACCCACCAAATAATTGATGTGCTCTATTCGGTGTTAAAATAGGTAATTGTCTATAGCCTTCTAAAATATTTCTAACCGCTTGAGAGGTTCTAGGATATCTCTGTTGATTAAAACTTAATGAGTAAGAACCGTTCTCGTTCTTTTGATATAATTGGCTAAATATTCCTTTAGAATAATCTATATCTACTTTTTCTATTTCTAATGATTCTAAAAGATTAACAATTAATATATCTGAATCTAGAAGTGGATTTCCAACCATACTTTGTTTCATATTTTCTAAAAACTTTTTATAATCTTTATTTATTGAAAAAATACTATTTTTTTTAGTAAATGCTTCTATTCTTTTATCAGTTCCATCGATAATATATTCATTTTCAGCATCAATTTTTTTAGGTAATCCCGTTAATAAATCAAGAAGTTTTTTAAATCCTCTTTGATCTTGATCAAATACTCCAAAAGAATATGCTAGTTTTAACATGGCATCCCTTGATTCTGCTGTTTGAGCAAAATTTTTAATTCTCATTAATTTGCTCCAATTTGAACCGGATATTAAAAATTTATCAGCGTCATTAATATTAAAATTTTGCATAACAACAAAATCCGGTATAAATCTTCCTCCAGTTTTATCAAACCACTGCTTCATTAAATCAATTTGATGAGATTTCATCATTTCATTAACAGTTTCTGTCTTATTCATTCCTAATTCTATTGCTTTGTCATCTCCAAATAATTGGAAAAGATCAGTTATATCTTCCCTCAAGTAATCTCTTTTTAATAATGAAGTTAATATAGATTTATTTTTTAAATAAGGTAACCATTCTTTATGCATTTGTAAAATTTCGAATGTCATATAATAATTACCAGAAGAATGATAGAAGTAATTTTTCAATTCATCAGGAGCATCTACATCTAAAAATAATTCTGGATGCCTTTTTTTCAAAAAATCAGGAGCATCTTCAAATGTATAGCCATAATTTCCTAGTAGACATTCTTTAGCAATTGATTCTTCAATGATTCTTGAAATACTTTCGAAACTAAAATCATTTTTATTAGAGATAAAGTATTCACCATTTTTAATTGTAATGCTATTACTTAAATATTGAGTAATTCCTTGCATATATCTTCCATACTTTACGCATAGTTTTAGAAATTGTTCATTACCAAGTACTTCTAACAATTTCAACCTAGTTTGTCCATAGCCAAAGGGAATCTGTAAGTTTTTTTCTTTTAGAGTTTCTGCTAATTCTGGATATTTCTTTAAATCATCAAAATTAAAAGTTCTATTGTAAAAAGTTTGTCTTAACCTTTTTCTTTCTGATAAAGGAATATTAACAAAATCATCAAAATTAACAAATATATCTGGATATTCAGAAATAAATTCGGGTATGTTAGATAAATAAGAATAATCCATATTCCCCTTTATAATTTTATTATAGATGGATTTTCTTAAGGATTTTTCTAATTCTTCTTCATTTTCTATCTCACCATTAAAACTAGTAATATTTATATCAGAAAGTATACCACCATATTTTGATAATAGTTTTAATAGCTTTTCATTTCCATGTCTTGAAGTATATTCATTAATAAAATTTAAAAATTGCGGGAAAATATTTCCATGATTATCAGTCATTGCTGGTACACTCAATTTAATATTTGCTACTAATGTTTTCGATAAATTTCTGTTAATCAAGTATGGGATACACTGCCTATTACGATATAAAAAATCAGGAGTAATTTTATTTCTATAAAATGCGTCTTTTAATTCTTCAGGGGAATCTAAATCAATAAATATATCTGAATGATCATCACGAAAACTTCCTTGAATCCAATCGTAATTAAAAGAATTATTAAATGCATTCGACTTTCTCATTGCATCAAGACAATTAGCAATTTGATTCAAAAATTCACTATAAATTAATGTGCCACTTTTAAAATCTATTTTTTTAGTTGATAAAGATGAATGATTATTCTCCAGAAATGAAGCTAACGCATTAAAAGTATCTAATTCACGTGAATGTTCATTAAAACTATGTGAAAAGAATCCATACTCTTCCTGTATTCTTTTAATATTTTGAATACCTAAAATCTCAACAGCTTGCTGTTGTGTACTATCCATTATATAAGACTTTTCATCACAATTTATCAGTTCATTAAAACTTTGTAATCTTGGAATTACTTTTAAATCAAACGAAGACATCCATGCAGGTAAATTATAACTAATTGTTTCATCTTGATTACTATCTATTGAAATATCATTATTATAATTTTTTCTTAAAAGTACTTTTACAGCATTCAAAAGTCTTGATTCTATAGGATCATTTTCATTTATACTTTTTTCTAAAGAATATATACCATCAATCTCAACTAAATGTCGAAAAAAATCTGAATGTTGTTTAATTAGAATTTGAAGATTACCAAATCCAAGCTTTCGGCCAATATTTCTTACACTATTATCAGATATTATATATTCTATTGGTATATCATCAAACAAATCAATATTATTAATTACTTCATCAAGAGTTAATTCTTTTCTATAATATTTTTCTCGTAGCTCAGGGGAAATACTTTCATCCATTAAAAGCAATTTGCCATTTTCTCTAACAAAAATTGGAGGCAGTTCATTAATCTCAATATTTGAATGTCTTGACGTTAACATATTTCTTGAAATATATGAAAAGCATATTTTTTTTATGTCAGATATGCTAGCATTTTTAATTTCCTCAATAAAACGAGACATTGGATAACCATCTAAAACATCACCGTGTAACATTGGATTAAAATTATCATAAGACAATAATTCACTAACTAAATCATATTCCTCTCTTGATTTTTTATACAATTCTAAAGTTCTTTCAAGACCTAACGTTTCAATTAATAAACTATTTATTCGTTCATATTTTAATTGTCTTAAACCGGACTTTATTAAAAACTCTTTTAATTGTTCATTAGTCAAATTTACTAAATCATCCATATCAAGACTCACAGAATAAAACTTACTTTGAAAATCAGAACTAAAATTATTTGAAAGAAATACTGATGAGTTTTCACTAATCGTTTTATCATCAAACATTGATGGATTCATTGAAGGTTTTATTCCAGTAACATTACAATTTCTATAATTTGCTAAATTAGGATAATCAAATAAATCTAAATCTAAATTAGCATGTGTTTTGGAAAAATCTGGTACATAATCGTCTGAACCATATATTAACATACCTGACCATTCAGAAGAAGGAATATCACTTAAATCGTAGCTTAATAATTCATTTTGAATAAATAGATAATCTTCTATTAGTTTTTTTTCAATTGCTTCTTCATCAAAATCAGGATTATTTTTCGATTGCTCATATACTTCTTCTGCTTTTTTCAAAACTTCCTTGAGCCTATTCTTAAATGTATTAAATTCATCTAAATTTAAACGTCTATTATTCATTTCAACTCCATTTAAGCATCTATTAATGTGTATTATTACATATTATTTATTATATCATGTAATTGTAAATTTTACAAAATTAAATAATACCAACTTTTTTCATATAATTAATGTAACTATTATCTATATTTTTCCATAAAACTATTTTATTGTTTAATTCTGGTAAATTAAGATTCTTTTTCTCAATTTCTTCATATGATTTTATTATTTCATCTTTAAAACTTTGAGGACATCTTCCTATTATTCTTGCTATATCATAATACTTATTAGAGATTCCACCAAAGCTCCAATCAATAATACCTGATATATTTTTATTCTTATCTAATAAAATATTACTAGAATTCAAATCTCCATGCACTAAATTATTACATTCATCTTGAACTCTTTCATTCATTTTCCAAAATGATTTTTCTTTTTTTTCTATATGACATGTAAGTAATTCATTTAAAAAATCAACTAGTTTTAAATCATATATATTTAAATCATATAAATCTTTTTCAATTTTAATATTATGTAATTGAAACATAAAATCAGATATTTGGTAAGATACTTTTTTGATTTCACTATCAGATAATTTATCCATTACATCAGCAAGTGCTGTACCTTCAACTTTTCTATGAACGCTAAAATATCTCTTTTTATTATCAGTATGCAATTCTAATTCAACAGTATTATAATTAGTTTTTCCTTTTATGTATTTTGAAAAAATACATTCTTTTACAATTGCTTTAGCCCAGAATTTGTCTCTAGGAAATCTAAAAAAATATTGGCCATTATCAGTATAAACTTGAAAAACAAAATTAGTCCACCCGTTAGTTATATATTTAATTTTATTAATTTTCATATCCTTTAAAATAGATTTTATAATTATAGAAAAATCTTCATCTTTATAAAAATATGGTATCATTTTTTTCCTCTTTTTATTTCATTAATAATATTTTTAATGTCATTAATTAAGTTTTCATCATAATTATTATATATAATATAATCAAATGATTTCATGATTTTTTTATCATTTTTAACATTTTCTATTTGCTCATATATCTCCCTAGTTCTAATATTCATATCTTTTTCATTTAAGCATCTATCTTTTATTGCTTTTTCAACCATCTTAATATCTTTAGGTAATATATATATTATTTTAATATCTTTTCTTAACTTTTTAAAATCAGGAATTGTTGTATAATGCATTTCTAATACCATATTATCTTTTGAATAAATATCTTCTTTTAAATATGCATATGTGCTTCCAAAAACATCAAATGAATAAGCAATTTCATCATTTTCATATAAAGATTTTAATTCACTTTTTGAAATGAATAAACCTAATGAATTATCATCTTTTCTTTTTTCCCTTGTTCTTATTGTTCTTACAGCTTTAAATCCCAAATTTTCAATAATATACCTAACACAAAATGTTTTTCCTATGCTAGTTATACCTGATATCCCAATTATCATAATTTATCATCCTCTTCAATGATTTTAATTATTTCAGGAGCAGATATTATAAACCAACTTGTAAATATACTAGGATTATTTACTAATTGATTTTTCAATTCACTAATCTCTATCCACTTATATTCACAAGCTTCATCTAAATTAATATTAACATTACCATTATATTGTCCTAAAAAAACATGATCAAGTTCATATTCAATTATATTATTATTAAAAACTGTTCTATAAATAAAAGAAAATTCTTCTTTAAGATTACAATCAAAGCCCATTTCTTCAAGCAATCTTCTATGAATAGCATCTTTAATATTCTCTCCTTTGCGTGGATGTGAACAGCAAGCATTCGTCCATAAATTTCCTGAATGGTATTTATTACTATTTCTTTTTTGTAATAACATTTTATTTTTATTATATATAAAAACAGAAAAAGCACTATGTAACAAACCGTCTTTATGAATTGCTAACTTGTTGCCATAACCTATTACATTATCATTTAAATCTACTAATACTAATTCATCTTTCATTCCATTATATTCCTTTTAATAATAATAACATAATAAAAATTAAATGAAGTATAAAAAAAATACACTTTACAATTTACCAATTAAAAAGTGTATTTTATATACACTATTATAAATTCATTGAATCTTCAGAATTATACTCATCATCATTATCTAATTCAAGGCCTTTTCTTTCTCTTTTATCTTTTTGCCTTTGTTGATTCTTTTTTGTTAAAAACGATTCAACCATATTATTTTCATCTTTACTTTCAACCATAGAAGGCTTTTGTTGAGTATTTATAGGTTCAGAAATTTCAGACCTAGTATAGTTTTTTGGTAAATATTTTATATAATTTGGATGATCAGTACCTGTTAACTCAAAATATCTATCATTCAATATAGATGCTGTTTCTAAATCATCAAAAGGATAAAAAAGTTCTCCATTAATCATAATTGGACCAGAATGATAATAATTAAGTTGCTCTGAAACATCATCTAAACTTGCATTTGCTATATTATTAACTACATTATTAAAATTAAGTATTGGATGATTCCCTTCAACAATTTCTGTATCATTTGCCTGACCAGTTATTTTACTTTTAATGGTCTCTATTTTTTCAAAATAATTTTCAGAATAAACTTGATTCTTAATTAAGTCTGGCGCATTACTTTCTAACTTTTCTATTGCCTTTGGAACTTGTTGCAAATATACAGGATGATCTTTTCCAGTTAATTTAAAATATCTTGCATTCAACCTAGCAGCTAAAACAGGATCATCAAATGATTCGTATTTTATACCATCTATAGTAATAGTCCCACAATTATAATAATTCAACAAAGCATCAACATCTTCTAGTTCAGCATATTGTAAACTATTAATAATTTCATCTATTCTTAATAAAACATTTTTCTCACTCATTCTATACTCCTTATATATAATAGTATAAAATATTTTTTATAAAATGTCCATCTTATGAATACTAATTTACTTATTCTATTTATAAACAAGAAGGCTAATCCTTCTTGTTAAATAATATATTTCTAAAATATCCGAGTCCAATTAACATAAATAAGAAATATATGAAACCACCTATAAATGGAATAAGATTTATTAATTCAATTACAAGTATTCCAATTATTAATGATATATATACATTATCTTTTTTCTTAAAAGTTTTAGTTAATAATAAATTACCTATAACATATATACAAGGAATAATTGATAAATATAAAATAACCACATACATAACTAAAACGATTAATCCCAAAGGTACTCCTATGCCTGTAAGCATAACAAATATGGAAGCAACAGGAATGCATACTAACATTATTAATCCAATACCCATCTTTTTAAATATATTATTAGTTGTAATTTTAGTATCAATTGCTTTATAGAACTTAGGAAATACTAAGTTAATAACATAACATACAATTAACAAAGATACTATTTTAAATATCCAACTTAATAAATTGTCTTCAAAAGATACCTCATACTCTTCAAAATATTTTTCTTCTTTAATTATAATAGAATCGATATTATCAATATTGGTTGCTGAATAATTAGCATCTTCATTATAAGATAATGTTCCGGTAATTGTTACATCAGATCCAATTTTTAAAGAAGAACAATCAATATCTACATCCCCATAAATTGTAGTATCACTTAGTAAAACATTATTAGCCATAATTTTAAGATCACCATTGATAATAGTAGTAATGTAAACATTATTAGCTGCTATATAAGCATCTCTTCCAACAAATGATTTATTAGTAAAATAAACGCTATTAGCAGCAACAAATAAATCTTTAGTTATATTACTACTGACAGTGATACTATTACCAGCAAACATCCCATATTCAGATAAACCTTCCAAAGTAACATTATTACCTGCTGCAAAAAAGATTCCTTGAATAGTTTTAGATAATGTTTCGGTGTCACCAGCCCAAAACATTGACTTGTTTTCTCCTTTATAAATTTCATCAGATAATTCAGGTTCAACAAGAATAAGATTTTCATCACTAATAGTTGAATCTTCTGAAGATATTATTTCTTCTGCTTTTATAGAAAACGGAATAAATAATATAACAAATAATAACAATAACACTTTATTTTTCATAACTTCTCCTTCAATATTATTTTCATTTTAATTATATAATATTTATAAGAAATTCACAACACATTATTTATCATGCAAATAATCAAAATTAACACTTGCATCTATTTCACTATCTGTATCTGTTTCATCTTCTATAATATCATAGTCATCTTCATTATTTTGAACAGCTATTTTTACCTTAGTGTCTCCAACAACTTCTATGCCTAATTCTTTTGATATAGTATATTTAATTATATTATTAGTATTAGAAACATCTGTACAAGATGGATTCTTTAATGCACGTATTATGATTTCAGAATTCTCATTAACTTCACCATTCTCTTTGATTTTCACTCTAACAATCTCCTCATAATATTCTTTTTTGCTTACAACATTGGTTTTAGTATTATTATCATAACTATACCAAATATTTATATCATAATTACCATTTATTCTTATTTTATCTCCAAATTTAGTTCCTCTTAAATTATGATTGATAACCCAACATCCAAGAACAGTATCAACTTTATTATCTATTATTATCTCATGTTCATCTTTAAACACTTTTTTACCTTTTCCTATAATTGCCTTAGTAACTATTTCTTTATAATTATACATAATTACCTCCTAATAATAAAATATGCATTAGCCTATAAAAAGTCCCAATAATATTTAATGTTTAAAATTAAAAATTATTTACACAATAATATTATGAATATTATTGATAAATTATATAACTTAAAAACTAATATGCCAGATTTACAAATCAAAAAACTTGAAAATAAAGTTTACATTTTTAATATTCAAACAGTTTCAAACTCAACAAGTACAAATGAATATATACTAAACTATTTGTCTAAAAGGAATTTATTTAAATCAAAGATTTCATTATTAAAAGATTTGAACAATAATATACCATCTATTAGTTTTATTAAAATAAAAGAAGATGATATTTTAATATATTTGTTTAATGGATTTAGTATATTAATTTATAAAACAAATTATATTGCTTTTGAAACAAAAGCATTATTAGATAGAGGAATTGCTGAGCCCTCTAGTGAACCTACAATAAAAGGGCCAAAAGATTCATTTAACGAAAATTATAATACTAATATAGGTCTTATCAGAAAAAGAATAAAAGACGAAAACCTTTATATTAAAGAATTAAATTTAGGTAATATTACCAAGACTAAAATAGGTATTCTTTATATGAATAATCTTGTTGATAATTCTTTACTAGAAGATGTATTAACGAAAATATCTAATATAAAAACTGACAAAATTTTAGATACTTATTATATTAAAGACTTGATAAGAAATGAAAACAAAACATCTTTTCCAACTATTAAATCTACAGAAAAACCAGATATAATTGCTAAATGTCTTACAGAGGGGAAAATATGTATTGTATCAGAAAATTCAAATAATGTTTTAGTTATACCAACATTTTTTTTAGATTATTTTTATTATGATGAAGATAATTACCAAAAAAATATATTCTCTCACTTTGTTAAAATTATTAGAATACTTGCATTATTTATAACAATATTTGCACCTGCAATTTATTTAGCATTAATAACATACGATCAGCAAATATTACCTACAAGTTTATTATTAAGTTTTGGATCTCAAAGAGCTAATGTACCTTTTCCTGCTTTAGCTGAAGCATTTATATTAATGTTTACATTTGAATTATTATATGAAGGCGATGCCCTAACTCCTTTATCAAGAGGCACATCCTTATCAGTTTTAGGTGCACTTGTTTTGGGGGAATCTGCAGTAAGTGCTGGAATTGTATCTCCAATAATGGTTATAGTAGTTGCTGTTACTGCAATCAGTTCAATATTCTTTGTATATTATGACTTTCAATCATTTATTAGGGTATATAGATATTCACTAATGTTATTAGCTTCTTTCTTTGGAATAATTGGAATATTATTTGGATTTATAGTATTAGTGACAAATTTATGTGATATTAAATCATTTGGGAAACCATTTATGATACCAATAACTCCAATATCACATATTAATTCAAAAAAGCTATTAATAAAAAAAGGTTTACTACCGCAAAATACAAATAAAGGATAAATATGAAAAAAATAATGTTAATAATTTGTTTACTATTATTAAGTGGTTGTAGTGATTATGTTGAAATAAATGATTTAGCTGTTATTACGGGAATTGCATTAAACTATAAAGATGATATGTTTGATGTCACTACAGAATTAATAATAAATGAAGATATGATTGAAACAAAAATTTATAATACAAAAGCACCTTCAATAGAAAAAGCCTTAGCAGAAATATCAAAAATGTGTAATAAGCAATTATTCTTATCAGATATGAAAGCACTAATATTAACAGATAACATTATTATTAATAATATAAACTATTATGATTTCTTTCTTAGAGATTCAAAATCTAAAATGAATTTTTATATATATGTCACTCCAGAAGATAATATAGAAAAAATTTTTAAGATTTATGAAGATAATAAAGGATCAGCATTATATGTAGATAAAATGATGCAATTCAATGAAAAAATATTTTCATCTTCTACTCCATTAGAATTTATAGAATTAGTACATATATTATTAGAAAATAAAATAAGTCCAATATATCCCGAAATAACAGTTAAAGATAATGCAAATGAAACTATTTTATTTTTAGAGAATTTAGTAACTTATAATGAAGAAAAAAAATTAACACTTGATGAAAATCAATCTATAATATTTAATATAATTAATAATAAAAATAAAAATAGTATTATTGAATTCAATTGTGATGATAAGTATTTCACATTAAAAATCGAATCAAACAATACAACATACTCATTTAAAAACAATACACTTAAGCTTAATATTAATCTTGTTTCTAAATTGGAAAGTTTTACATGTAATTATAATATTGAAAATAATAATACTATTAATAAACTTATTAAAATAACTAAAAGAGAAGTTAAAGATAAAATCAATAAATTAATTAATACTCAAATAAATGAAAATATAGACATACTTGGTATTAAAAATTATTTATATAAACATTATAATATTGAAAATAAAGAACTTAAAGACATTAATTATGATATAAACATTGATGTATCAATTAATTCACTAGGTGAAACAAGAGAAAGTATGAGGCAATATTATGAATAAAATTAATAGTATTTCTCTTTCAACTTTAGTAGTTGCATTAAGTGGAGCTCCATTTTGGGGAATTATAAGCTCATACTTATTTAATTATTCAAAAAATTCAATATTTATTTCAATGATTATTGGATTCATAATAGGATTAGTAATAGTTAAAATATTTTTATTATATTTTAACAAAGAAAGTAATAAAACTATAGTCGAAAAAAACAAAAATGTTTATGGTAAATTCAGTATCATTGTTAATAGTTTGTTTATTATATTAAGCTTATCTATATATTTGTTTTTAACGTATAGATTAACGTCATTCTTATCAAGTCAATATTTAATACAAACTCCTAAAATATATATGTATTTATTGATACTTATAACTACATTTTATATTTCTTCTAAGGGAATTGAAACAATTACAAGAGTATCAACAATATCTTTATTCTTAGCATTAATAATTTTTTCTTTTGATTTTTTTAGTTTAATACAATATATTAATTTTGATAATTATTTACCACTTATAAATACAAATACTTTAGATATTATCAAATCTTCTATTATATTTTCAATATATTTCTCCGTTCCTTGTATTTATATTACAACATATAAAAAAGATATAATTGTTGACAAAGATAAATTTAATAAAACATTTTATTTGTTTTTCATATTATCTTTTATAGTGGTCTTTTTAGCAGCTATAACTACTTTAGGTATATTTGGAAGTAAATTGACATCTATGTTTGAATATCCATTATATTCAATATTGAAAAGAATAGAATTATTTTCTTTTATTGATTCAGTAGAAAATATCAGTATTATATTATGGTTATTATATATTATAAATTCATCTTCTGTCATTTTAAACTCCACTATAAATTCAATAGAAATAATATTTAATATAAAAAATAAAAAAATAATTAATATAATTTTATTTATTATTCTATTAATTATTCCAAAATTATTTTTAATGAATAATAATTACGTAGAATCATTTAAATATGTAATTGTTCCTTTAACTGTATGTGTTATTATTCTTATTCAAATAATTATTTCACTTTTTCTTTCAAAAAAAAAGATGTAACTTAATGTTACATTTTAAAATGAATCTATATTTACTTTAACTTTATTTAAGGAATCATTATATGCTTTAGTTTGAATAAGTGTTTTAATTGCTGTTGCATTTTTTCCACCTTTTCCAATTACTCTACCCATATCACTTTCAGATACTAATATTTCAATAGTAGTACCCTCTTCTGTACTAAATTCCTTAACTTTAACCATATCAGGTTCTTTAACAAGTTTTTTAACTATGCTTTCAGAAAATTCAACTAAATTCATTATTTACTTTTTTTAGAGTTACGAAATTCTTTCATAACACCTATTTCACTAAGTATATTTCTAGTAGTATCTGTAGGTTGTGCTCCTTTTCTTAACCACTCTAATGCTTTTTCTGTATTAACATTATATTTTACTTCTTCAAGTGGTGTATAAGTACCAATAGATTCAATAACATTACCATTTTCTTTTGCTCTTGAGTCAGAAACAACTACACGATAATATGGTCTTTTTTTAGCTCCAATTCTTCTAAGTCTAATTTTAACTGCCATTTTCTTTTCCTCCTTGATAAATAATATACAATAATAATTAATAAATGTCAACCTTTTTTGGTTAACATCAATTATTTTGTTGATTTCATCATATAAATAAACTAAAATAAGTATGAGGTATATTATGTTTAAATATTCATTAGATAATAAAAGATATTATACATTAAATTATTATAATAAAATAAAATATAATTCCAAAGTATTTAAAGTATCTTTAAATTCCGGTTTAAGTTGCCCTAATAAAGTAAATGGTAAAGGTTGTATATATTGTTATAATGGTAGTGGTGAAAATAATGGAATGAATTTAATAGATCAATTTAATAAAGTTAAAGACAACATTTCAAAAAAATGGCCTAATAGTAAATACATAGGTTATTTCCAAGCTAATACAAATACATACGCATCAGTAACAACGTTAAAAGCCATTTATGAGCCAATATTAAGCTTACCCAATGTTATTGGATTAAATATTGCAACTAGGTGTGATTGTTTAAATGATGATGTATTAAACTACTTAGAAGAATTAAATAAAAGAACCAATCTTGTAATAGAATTAGGACTTCAAACAATACATGAAAAAACCTCTATACTTATTAATAGAGGACATACATTGAAACAATTTGAAGATGCTATAAATGAACTTAGAAAAAGAGATATTAATATAGTTGTACATATTATAAATGGACTACCATATGAAACTAAAGATATGATGATTGAAACAATAAAATATATATCAAAATTAGATATTCAAGGTATTAAAATTCATATGTTATTTATATTAAAAGGAACTGAAATAGAAAAACTATATAATAAAGAACATTTTCATATTTTAACAAAAGAAGAATATGTAGATATAGTATGTGATGAATTGGAATTATTAAGAGAGAATATAATAATTAATAGAATAACAGGTGATCCTATCAAAGAATTACTAATAGAACCAAAATGGTTATTAAAAAAATTTAGTGTTCTTGATGATATAGATAAAGAGATGGTAAAAAGAGATACTTATCAAGGAATAAAATATTAATTATTCTTTTTTAATTTTAATAAAGACAAAGCTTTATTAATAATAAACTTCTGTGTATCATCTTTAAATATAAACATTAATGTTATGTATATTATTAATCCCGCAATTATTTGTATTAAAGTTGATAAAATTCTTATACCAAAGTAATTTCCTATAAAGTAAACAATAATAAACATAATTATAGATGACGTTAAATATAATAATGTTTTTTTAATACTAATTTCTATTATTTTATCATTTTTAATTATAATTAATTGATATATTAAAACTGAAGTTTCAGCCAATACTGTTCCTATAGCCGCACCATAACATCCTAAGTAATAAATCAAAAAAGAATTAGATATTAAATTCACAATAGCTCCAATGGTAACAGAAGTAGTATAATGCTTAATATCTTCAGTGGGCAATAAGTATTGTCCTCCTATTACATTATTTACAGATATCAATACAATAATTGGGGACAAAATCATCATAACAATAGCTGAAGGTGCAAAATCAGGTGTTAAAAACCAACTAACAAAAAATTGTGCTACTGCTGCAATTCCAAAACACATTGGTATTGATAAATATAATACAATATTTAAAGACTTATTAACATATTCTTTAACCTTTTCATAATCTTTATTATAAAATAAATTAGCTATTCTAGGCATCATTACTGTACCAATAGTTGTTACAACATACAAAAACATTTTTACGAATTGCTCACCTTTAACATAATAAGCGACTTCATCTGTAGATCCCGTAATAAATCCAATCATGGACTGATCAAGTACAGCATAAATACTAATAGCTATTTGTGGAATAAACAATATTATATTTGGTTTAATATGTTTAATAATCCCTTGTTTTGTAATATATTTTTTATTAAATAATACATGCTTTTTTAAGCACAAAAATATATATAAATTACTTAATAAATTCATAACACCCATTAAAACACAATAAATATATAATGAATTACTTCCTTTAACAATTAGTAATACTAATATTACAGTGATAATTCTAAATAATGAACTTCTAAATGCAATCTTCCTAAAATCCTCAATACCAGTAAATAACCAAGTTACATTAAATAAATTGGCAAAAACATTAATGCCTTGAATATAGAAGAAAATTCTATAATCAGTATTAATCACACTAAAAACTATATAATACAAGAGTAACATTAATAAATTTACAAAACATTGAAATGAAAAAATCTCAAAAAAAGTTTGAGATAATTTTTCTCTATCATCTCTAACTTTTGATATTTCTTTTGCGCCATAGATACTTGTACCTAAAGATGCAAATATAATAAACCAATTAAGTATTGAATAAGTATAAGAATATATACCAGTACCAGATACTCCTAATACTCTTGCAAGATATGGAGAAGTAATAATTGGTGTTATCAATGATAATACTTGAAATATTACCATGTATATATAATTTGCTGTAACACTCTTTTTCATTTTTCGTTTCCTTTAATAAAATTATACCATATTATAATTATCTTTTCATTATAAAGTTATAATTCTTATCATATGGAACTAATATATCATCCTCAACAACAAATGCTTTTTTTGCAACTTCCAGCATGGGAATATCAGTTTGAGAATCACTATAAGATTCATCAATTACGATATTCGGAAACTCTTCATTTAATCTTCTAACTTTTTCTTCTCTTTTGCAATTTTTACCAATAATGTTACCAATATTATCAGTTTTAGTAGCTATTACATTTTTAATACCTATCTCATTACAAAAAGGTTTAATCCATATTTCATAAGAAGCAGAAATGATTATATCATTTTCTTTTTGATTATTAATGTACCAAGTTTTAATATTCTCTTTTTTAGAATTAATAAATTTTTTTATATATTTATCTTTATTATTTATTTTAAAAAGAAAAGATAATAATGTTTCTTTAACACGTTCAAAAGGAATTGAATTTTTTTTATATTTAAAATATAAAGGAATAGTATTAAATATACTATTTAGTAATAAAAAAGGATGTCTTAAAAAAGAATACTTTAAAAGATCTATAAATGTATCACCTTTATAAATAGTATCATCAAAATCATAAATATTAGCAGTTTCAATTACTTTACTATCCATGAATCAACATTATACCTTTCTCCTGTATAATTCCAACCTTTAGGAGAATTAACTAATTCATTATTAATAACAAGTGTAGAGGAACCACCACCATCTAAATTGGAAGCATTATATGCTTTATATTGAACTAATAATTCAGTTAAATCAGGCATACTTATTCCAGTACTTCCTCTCTTTCCATCAATAACAACAAGCAAAACAATACCATCTTGTCTTTGAGCAATAGCAGTTCTTGATCTCTTTCCAAAACCACCATCACCATAAAATGTAGCAGGTACACCATTAACTATTAAAAATGGCCCGAATTCTAAAGCATCTCTTATATTTTGTGCTATAGCTTCTTCAGCAGTAGCTGTTAATAAAACTAATACATTTTGATCATTAAAACCAATTACTTGTTCTGGATTACCAGAATTATATAATATTTTCCCATCTTGAATATATATACCAATAGGCCAAACTTTATTTGAACCTCTTGCAAATCCCCCACCATTGATAGCAATAATTGCTTCATTTTCTTTTGCCATTGTAGTTGTTAAAGAACCTTTTTTAAGATTACTTGTTAATGCTAATTTAACTCTTGATGGATCATAAACAGCTACTATCCATCCATCCCAAGTTGATCCAGAAACTTCAATTACTTTATATATATCATTTCCTTCATCTCTTTTAAGTATTTGCTCATCATATATAGAATCATATACACCTGTATCTGCATTATCAGCAATTTTAATAGCTGAAGCATCAGTTTGTTCATCACTTTCTATCGTTATATTTCTTCCTAAAACATAATTTATATACTCGCCACTATACATAGTTCTTGCAAAATACTTATGAGTCATAGTAGTCATTGAAGTAGAAATAAACCTATCACTTAAAAAATGAAAAGGTCCATAAAATATAAAAAAGCAAATAATTGCAATAACATCTATAATAATAAGTAATATTGATAAAAAATTACTTTTTTTATTCTCTTTTATTTTTTCACTCACATTGTACTCCTTAAATTTATTCTTTAATAATTCTACTATAAATATACTCTTAAATCAAGATGTAATTAGTTTTCATCAATAAATTTTTCAATAATACCAATCATATTATTTGTATTACTCTCATATTTATTAGGCTTAAAATTTTTAATACTTTTTAGTATTTTCCCTAAATCATCAGATTCATACAAAGGAATAATATATCCTTTTTTCGCAAATTTATCAGTAATTTGTAATTGATGATCATTCATATGTTCTTTATATTTAAATAATCTAGGAACAACAATAACTTTCTTATTATTCTTTAGTCCAGTTAATATCGAACCAACACCACCATGAGTAATTAGTAAATCACATTTTCCCATTATATCACTAAACTTATCTCTATCCAAAAGATCATATATTTCCATATCTTTACTTTCATATTTTGTATACCCAGCTTGAACGATTACTTTTTCTTTAATATTTCCATTATCAATTTCTTTTTGAATTACATCTAATAATCTAACAAAAGATTTATCTTGTGTGCCTAATGTTACAAATATCATAATACCTCCTAAAATATCCATCCACCATATGTTGCTTTTGGATATAATTTCATCATTGATTCCCATTGAACAATAAATAAATCAGCAAACTTATATACTAATGAACCTGTTTTAGATTTAGTTTCAGAATTAGCAAACGTTTCAATATATATTATTTTACTTCCAAATATCTTTCCAATACAACACATAGGTCCAGCAGTATGAGCACCAGTTGTAACAATATATTTTGGTTTATATTTAATAAATAAAAATAACGAAATAAAACAATTAGCAAGCAATTTAAATGGATAAGTTATCTTTTTAAAAAATGTAGTATATGTTCCATATATCAAAAAAGACACTTTATATTTACTTTTAAGATTCAAATTACTTTTAGTCTTTTCAGTAACTAAATGATAATCATATTTATTAAACAATTCTTTTAATTGCAGTAATTCTTCTAAATGTCCTCCTGTAGAAGATATAAACATAACTTTCTTACTTTTCTTATTCATATTGCCTCACAATTTTTAAATACAAATTAAGATTGATATTTAATATAATCTTTTTTATAAAGATTTTAAAATTTCCCGAATTAAATATATTATATATACCTCTTTCTTTTAATTTTGTTTTATATTCTTTATAATTTTTTCCATCTAACATAGATAATTTTCCTATAACTGAATTATCAATATAATGTCTAAACATTATTTTATACTTTTTGCTTAAAAAATTATTATTTAATACCCTATCACATAATCCATCATAATTGATTAATGCATCATTTGCTTTTCTTAATATAAAATCTTTATTTAGATTACTCATGGTACTACCTTTTCTATTGATTAAGTAATAGTATATCGCATCACTTGTAGATACTGTATTTGCTTTAATTACTATTTCTGGTATTAATCCAAAATCCTCATGAAATGTCCCAACCAAGAACTTATATTTATTTTTATCCCAATACTTTTTATTGTATACAAATACCCAAGGAATATCTATCATATAAGAATTATTAACAAAGAATTCAAAAGCTTCCCTTCCGTTTTTGTTATTAATTATTTTGCTGTTTTTAACATCTAATATATTTCCATCTTCATCGACCATATCGAAAGATATTCCAATAATATCAGGATTATTATCAGTATTAATTATTCCATATAACTTTTTCAAAAAGTTTTTTTCTAAATAGTCATCGCTATCAACAAAACATAAATAATCACCTTTAGAATCTTTAACGCCAGTATTTCTAGTATCACTAACACCAGTATTTTCTTTATCAATAACAATTATTCTTTTATCTTTTTTTTGATACTTTCTTAAAATAGATAGAGATTTATCTTTACTTCCATCATTAACATAAATAACTTCAAAGTTTTCATAACTCTGATTAATAATACTTTCTATATTTTTTGACAAATATTTTTCAGTATTATATACAGGTATTACTATACTGAATTTAAGTCCATTTTTCATATTTTTCCCTTCTATTATTTATTATTCTTGCTTACTAATAGATACATGATATTAGCCATAAATCTATTAAATAAAACTAAGTATATCCCTTTAATAGATTTATAAAAATATTTATTATTTCTATATTTTGGAAATTGTTCTCTAACATTTTTAATAGCTGCATTAACAGCCTCTTCATAGTCTTCTTTATTTTCAAAAAAAGTTGCTCTTTTTACAAAAGTTGCATATAGATATCTAACATAAATAAATTCTAATTCATTATAATATTTATTATATAACTTATTATCCTTATAAAATTCTATTAAACCATTGAAATTAGATATATAATTATATATTCTTTTATCAAATAATCTTGATTCTGATTTTTCTCTTTGATAGTAATAATATAATTTATCATCAATAAAACCAATGGTATTAATTTTAGAGATAATCCTATAAAGATATTCCACATCTTCAGCCCATACACCTTTTTTAAAATAAAATTCTTTTATATTCTCTCTTTTATATATCTTGTTCCAAATAACAGGAAACAAATTAACTATATATTTCTTTTTATCATTGTCATTAAGAACATCAAAAGAATCAGATTTATTTGCTTCTTCTAATCTATCATCATATAAATAATAAAAATTACATTGAACTGCATCGTAATTACCCTCTTTTGCTTTATTATACATAAGTTCAAACATGTTTTTTTCAATATAATCATCACTATCTACAAAAGCAATATATTCTCCTTTTGCAATCTTAATCCCAGAATTTCTTGCTTCTGCAACACCACTATTCATTTGATCAACTATTTTAATCTTGTCTGAATACTTATTTAATATGTTTAATGATTTATCAGTGGAACCATCATTAATTGCAATAATCTCAATATCATCCATTGTTTGTTCAATTAAACTACATATACACTTTTCAAGGTAACTCTCTGCATTATATACTGGAACAATAACACTTATTTTATTTTTTTTCATTTTTCCTCCTATATATTATTTTTTTTACATTTTTTATCTATAAAGAATAATATTCCAAAAAACCATCCACACATAAATACATTAAAATAATACATAAAATAACTGGCAGGAGCAGTGATAAATAAAATACACGTATGACCAATTAACATACCTGTCATAAAGAATAAAAACCAATTTCTTTTTATAATTGAATATATAAACAATAAACCAATAAATACCATAGGTATTAAGAAATTACCTAGTACTCTATATATAATATTTGTAGATTGGTCATCACCAAACTTTCCCTCTAATATTTTATAAAAGTTCTTTCTTGTATTATAACCAAATAAAGTTTTAGTATCTCTTCTATCAAATAAAGCTTCACTATTATTTGAATATAAGTCTTTTGAAGTAAAATTATCTATAAATAATGTACTAGCATTAGCAAAGGTTAATATCTTAGTTTTTATAAACAAAGGAATATTATTTTTAATAACATTTATATATGATTTTATAAATAAATCATATTCATCTTTTGTATATTCTTTTATACATCCTCCCTCATTCCACACAGCAGGAGTATCTGTATATGAAGGGTATTTTTTCATTAACTCAATATCTAATACTTTATCTATATTATTCAAATCTTCTTCAAGATTATCACCTTTAAGATCATAAGATAACATATATGCCAAAGGGCCTTCAAACATTGGTAGATTTCTGCCAGATGGAACATCACTTTTATTAGAGTATTCATATATTCTTTGTGGCAAGGAAATAATTATAAATGAAACAATTACTAATCCTAATATTCCAATCAAATTTTTGAAATTAAATCTAACTTTATAAGTTAAGAAAATAAATAACGGAGTAACTAATAATAAATAAATACTTTCACTTCTCCAATAAGAAACTATTCCAGTTAATAATAAAATTAATATCATTTTTTCAGTATTTAATTTATTCTTTTTTATTTTATCTATTACAAATATACTTATCAATAATAAATATGATATTCCAAACATTACTGGTCTATTAGCAAACATAGCATAAAAGACTGAATGAAACATAAAAAATGGAATATACATAAGATAAACAATTTTACTATTGTATATATCAAACAAATTCTTAATTATATAAGAGCAAACAGTTCCAAATAGAATAACTTGCAGTATTATTGCCCCACTTGCACAAGGAAACAACATATAGCCAATTATATAAAACACACTGGACAAATAATTTAAATAATATAAATAGTTTGCGTTAACTGCTAAATAATAAAAATTATAAACATCAGCCCCAAACCAAGTACCTGGCCAAGCAAATAATAATGCAATGATCATAGGAATAATATATATTAAAAAATATTTCAAATATTTAATTTTGTTTTTATCCTTTTTAACAAAAATATTATATATAAATTTCCAAAATAATAATAATATAAAAAAAACAATAACCTTGCAAAAGCAATAATTAAACATATTAATTGAATTAAAATTAAATATTAATTTATCAGTAAAAAAAGTACCAACAAAATGAATAATGGCTATATATACATATATATAATTAATTATATTTTTTTTCACAATTCCTCCTAGAACTTATTTGCAACAAATACAGTTGCTCCTGCCCTTCTAGCAGCTTCAATACCCACTTCAGAGTCTTCAAAAATAATCGTATTACTACCATCTATATTATATTTTTCCATAGCAATTAGAAAACCTTCAGGATCTGGCTTGGATTTTTTAATATCATCGCTAGTTAATATTAAATCGAAATACTTCTCTTTATCATAGTACCTAAGAATATCAAGAGTATTTTTTTTAGAAGCAGTAGTCACAACAACACAGTAATAATCTTTTTTAATACATTTAATAATATTAAATAAATGTTCATTAACAATTGCTTTATCAAGAAAATTTGAATATAATTCTTTTTTTCTATTATGAACATATTCAATGACTTCATTATCACTTACTATTTTTGGAATAAATACTGTATAATGTCTTCCATTGCAAAAATTACAATAATATTCATAATCAATATCATATCCTTTTTCTTTTAATGCAGTACTATATGAATAATAATTAACATCATTAGTATTAAATAATGTGCCATCTAAATCAAATAAAGCAAGTTTTTTCATTAATCCTCCCAAATACTTATAATATCATTTAATACAATAATCATTCCACAATAAAATAATACACTTCTTTCTTTATTCTTCTCTATTTTATAGGGCATTAATCTTAACCAATGAATTATCTCATGATAATATATACTTTTAACTCTATTATCATCAAATTTATTAAACAAATATTCTTTATATTTTGAATATAATTGATCATAAACAGATGAAGAAGTACATAAATAATTTATTTTATTTTCAAATATTTCTACACCAAATGTTTTCATCAAGAATTCATAATTTCCATGCAATGATTGTAATAATTTTGCAAAATCAAGATTTGGTGAATCATGCAAATTACCAGTATTTGGATCAATAATATAAAAAGTGTCCTTATCAGTTAAACATATAATATTCTCTATTGTAAAATCACCATGAATATCGCTATATAAATCATCTTTAAAAATATTCATTAAATAGTCTTTGGATAAGTACTTTTTGAAATATTTAAAATTATGATACTTTTTCCCATTTATATAAATATAATCATATTTCAATAATCCTTTAATATATTGACCATTTTCAATTTTTTCAATATTCTTATTTACTTTACTATCAATATATTTACTAATTGTTTCAGCATCTGCATTTCTAACATTTTTTGTATGCAAATTATCATTTATAGAATCTAAAGCAGATTTTAACACTTTCCATCCTTTAGTAATTGGTGTTGAATGAACATAATTAAAACAGCCTATAGCTTCTTTAATATATGGCATATCATAAGAACAGTAATCTTTACCATGTTTAATGTTTCCTAATTTAGTAAGAGGTAAATCTTTTTTTTGATCCGTTAACCAATTAATTTGATCAAATAGTTTTTCACTATCTTTACCAAAAGAATATTTTCTATAAAAAGTATTAGTACCATCAGTACACAACATTGTAGTAGCATTACTACCTGCTGAAAAATCTTGAATAATGGAAATATCTCTATTAAGCATAATATATTTCTTAAAGTAATCTTCACTAGTAGCAGAAAAATAATTTTCCAAAAATACTAGCTTATCCTGAGGATTAATTTGAGGTAATAATTCTAAATATTTCGATTCCTTATTTTTAACTACTTTTTCTTTATTTAAGAAAGAATATATTAGTAGTAGTATTAAAGGTATAACTAAATACAAAGATATAATATATGGATTTAAAGTAGCAATACTTTGTCCTGTGGAAATATCTAAACTATTTTTAGAGAATAATAATATAAATACATCTATAAAACTAATATTTGTTCCTATAATTCTCATAGAATATGCAAATAATGCATATGAAAGCAAATATAAAGCCCACATACAGATTGTATTAATAAGCATCTTTAATTTATCAAGATTTAGTATCATATCTTTTAATGATGATATAAGTGACCAAGAAAATTTAAGTAGTTTAAGTTCGATTTTATCATTAAAAATACCGGCTACTTTTTTAATTATGATTTTAATATATTTATTACACACATAACCTAGAATTAGTATTAATAGTAGTACCCCACTACCGATAATATAAAAACGCATTGATGATGAAACAATATCATTTCTAAATCCAAACAAATAGAATAAAAGAAATATTACGCCAACCATAATTATATCTAATACACGATCTACAACTATTGTAGCAAGAGAAAAAGATACTCCATTCTTCATTTTTTTGCCAGAGTACCATGTTCTAAATAAATCTCCTAATCTAAATGGAATTATAAAGTTAATTATATATCCGAAAGATAAAGATTGTAATAAATTATTTGAATGCGGTTCTTCATATATTTCAATAAATTGTTTTAAACGATAAACCTTAAACCAATGTGCAATTACTAAAGAAATAATTGCCAAAGAAAAGAATAAAATAAACATTACAATAGCCCCCTAAATTTTTTATTTGTTTTAGCTTCTTCATATTCTTCTGGAGTACCAAAAGACAAATGAAAATCAACTGTATAATTCTTAATAATCAAATTATTCTTAATCATAGAATTATAAACCCCACTTACATAGTATTCACTATAATTACATTCTTTAAGATATTCATTGACATTATTCATGAAAATATCTTTGTTCTTAAAATAATAAGCTCCACAAATTGCATTATCACTAATAGCAACCTTTTCTACTGTTTGAATTACGTTACCATCGTTATTTAATTTAAGAAAACTATATTTTGGGTCATTAGATTTAAATGTTAATAATGCTCCATCCATATTATCAAAATTTCCATTATTACAATACTCATTAAAATCTTTGCATACAAACATATGGTCACAATCATTAAATAATATTGGATTATCATCCTCAATAGATTTAACACCTTCTGCACATGTTAATACAGCACCATTTAACACTTTTGGAATAATTACTATTTTAGCATCCTTATAATAACGATGAATAACTTCATCTATTTTAAATTCATCTATATGTTGTTGTAAAACTACAAAAGTTAGATCCATAACATCAACATATTTATATATAGATTGAGTTGCCCAAAATAAAAAAGGTTTATCATTAATTTCTATTAAAGGTTTTGGAACAACATAACCATTTTTAAAAAATCTTGATCCTGCTCCCCCCATAGGCATTATTAAATGTACTTTGTTTTTCATACTACACTTCCTTACTTGAATAAATTACTTTAGCTGTATATTTATCAACAATTTTAGTTCTATGTTCTTCTTCTAAATATTTCTTTCTTTTAAAGAAATAACTAAGTACTAATCCTAACGTTACCATTGCTTGACTAAACATTTTAACATTAGAAACTTGGTCATCTTCCCTCCAACTAATGGGAAAAAATTTGATTTTTTGTTTATAGCACTTTGTTGCCAAAAGCATATAACAATTAAACGTTAATCTATCAGGATACTTATAATAAAATTTGTTTTTTAATATGTTAGTATCATACATATTAAGTCCAGAACCTAAATCCTTAACTTTTTTTCCTAAAAACACTGTAAAAATCATATTATATACTCTATTACCAAACGTTCTAAATTTTGAATATCCACCTAATTTGGATTCTTTCATAAATCTGGAGCCTAAAAAACAATCGTATTTTTTATATTCTTTATTTTTTAAATACGGTAACAAATCCTTAATGCTCCCTTGATCATCTCCGTGTAAAACTATAACATAATCATATTTATTTTTAATAGCATAATCAAAAGCAACTTTATGAGAACCACCTAAATTATAATTATCATCATTTCTAAGCAAAGTTTTTTTAATTTTAGTTTTTGATTTATCAAAAAAATTTATTACTACTTCTTCTCCATTATCTGTGCTTCTATTGTTAATAACAACAATTTCATTCACGTACTTACATATTTCATTATCAATTTGTGAAAGAACTCTAGGTATTTGTTTTTCACAATTATACATAGGTATAAAAACCATTATTTTATCCATAAATCACTCCATATAACTCTATCAATAGTATAACATATTTTAATATTGTTTCCTATACCTTTTCTATTAAGAATTTCATAAAAATAAAGTTAATAATCATTGTAAAAGGAGTAATAATAATTTTACCTATTATTTTATAATATTTTATAATTAATGTAATGTTTGTTTTAAGTAATAAATTACTTATTAATCCAATTACGTATGAACTAGCTAATATAATTATTACTTGATATATTATATATAAAATATACTTTTTTTTAACATTTAGTACATTATTATTATTTATAAATAATTTTTTTGTTGATGTTAAATATACAAAAGTTACAGCACAAAACGAGCTTATTATGTTGGCAATTATTATATGCAAACCAAAATAAGTTAAGGTAGAATATATAACCATATCCATTAGCCAACCTATTCCAGATATTCCGAAAAATTTAAATGCTTGTATTATTACTTTTTTCATAAATCACCTATATATTAAATAAAGAATTAATTTGATTAATTATTTTTTTATTATCATATTTATAATTAGTTAAATTTTCTTTATATTTCTTTATTACTTTTGGATTATTTATAATATTTTTAAGACCATTATAAATTCCTTCGACACTATTATCTATTATTCTTCCGTTATACTTATCTTTAATTAATAATGACGTAGCATCATTATCACAAGCTATTACAGGAACCTGTAAAATCATTGATTCAACAATAACCAATCCAAAAGCTTCAAAGAAGGAAGGCAAAATAAAAGCATCATACTTTTTTAAATACTTATATGGGTTATTAACCTGACCGTAAAATTCAATAATACTGTTTAAATTATACTTATTGCTTAATTCTTTAAGGATATTTTCATCTGGTCCACCACCATATATTGTAATCTTAATTTTACTTTTTTCATCACTTGAAAGCATATTAACAGCTTCTATTAATCTATCATAACCTTTTTGATTATGCAGTCTACCTACAGATGCCAAATTAATAACGTTATTATTAAGCATAATATCACATTTTTCATTTGATTTTTCAATAACTCTTTTTTCAGAGATTATATTATTAATAACCTGAGTTTTACTTTCCAAATGATAAATTTTATTGAATTTGTTCATTACATTTTCAGACACAGCAATTATTTTATCAAATAAGGGTAATATATTATTAAATAATTTTGGATATTTTCCATTAGGATTAATTTTTTCATATTCGTAATGTAACCAATGATATTTAACTTTGCTATCACCAAATGCTGTAAATATGGCAGTAAATCCATCTTTAAATGCAATTTCTATATCATATTTAGAATCTAATATTTTTTTTCTTTCTTTAATTATTTTGTTTTTAATTAGTTCACTTTTCATCAAGAATGAAATATATACTTTTTTTATAGCCTTAAAATATTGTTTGTTTTTAATAAGGAGTTTTACCGGATAATCAATCACGTCAAAAAAAGAAGTACCATATACTATTCTTATATCTTTATCAAGATGATTAAAACATTCTCCATTATTGTGAAGAACTAATAAATCAATTTTAAGATTGTTTCTATCCATCATTTTAAACATATCTTCTAAAAAAATCGAAACTCCACCTAACTTTTTTTCATCGACAACAAATAAAACTTTTTTCATAATTACCTCTTCAATATCATCTTCAATATTTTATATTTAGATTTATAAAATAGTAAACATACGATTTTATATTTAATTCCTTGATTTCTAAAATACTTATTTTTCATCCAACTAGGATAATTACTATACATAATATTATTAATTTTATCAAGTTTATCTTTGTAATTATCAAATTTGAAAAACCTTAAAGATGCAGCATGTAACAAATGCCTGATATATATCCATTCTAACTCACTATAAAATTTTTTAACATTTCCTGATTTAGTAAATAATTTATTTAAATTCTCAAGAGAAGGAAAAATACATTCAAGTTTATCACTATAAACTAATTGATTCATTACAGATCCTTCTCGAATATAATAGTTATATAAATTTTCATTAACAATTCCAATTTTATCAGTAAACAAATAATATGATGGAACAACTGCTATATCCTCATAGGCTCTTAAATCAGGAAAAAACAAACCATTTTTAGTGATTAATTCTTTTCTAATTAACTTGGCACAAGGTCCACAATCTTTAATGATAAATTCATTTATGTTGTTAAAGCTATAGTCAGTTACTTCATTTCTTGAAGATAAAATATTACATAAAACTATATCGGATTTTTCTTTTAAAACAACATCATATAATTTTTCAATCATATCATTTTCAATATAATCATCAGAATCAACAAACATTATAAATTCAGACGCTGATTTACTTATTCCATAGTTTCTTGCTACAGCTTGTCCAGAATTTTTTTCATAAAAATATTTGATTCGATTATCCTTTTTAATAAATTCATTAATAATACTTTCAGAATCATCAGTACTTCCATCATTAATTACTACAATCTCAATTTCTTTAAATGATTGATTAATGATACTATTCAAACATTTTTCTAGAAATTCTTCTGTATTATAAACAGGTACAATAACACTAATTTTATTTTCTTTCTTCTTTAACATTTAATAAACACCCCGCAAATAATCCAATAAATAAACTTACAATTAATTCATCTATAACATGTCCTGTAAGAATTGATACCAATAAAGTTAACATAATAGAAGCCACTATAGAAAGAGTATATACATCAATTTTTCTATTTTTAATCATTCTACACAATGCTAATAAACATATTATAATATATGGACAAATAAATATCAATATACCTATAAATCCTATTGTATAACGATGAACCTTTATATCTTTTTCAAGATACATTTTAGCACTTAAAAACCTACTTCTTCCCATGCCAAATAAATCAACTTTTTTATTTGAAATTCTCTTGTAAATATCCTTAGTAATTAATTCTTCAATATTTCTATTGTCGCTTCCAATATTAGATTGATTTTTTGAAAATTCTTCCCAAAATTCTGGAAACTCTTCACAAGGATACAATTCTTTAAAAAAAGCAGTATTAGTAGGAGTAGCCATCAAATAATCACAAACACTAATATAATCTTCTCTTTTAATCTTAATATCGTAATTTCCTTCATCTTTAACATTATTAAAAATACAAGAATAATTATCTACATAGCAATTTACAATTGGTGCTTTAGTGTAAGAAATTAATGAGAAAATTACAATAATAGGAAGATAAATATACATATTTTTAATACGTTTCTTATTAATAAATCCGTAATAAATTATATATGCTAATGACAAAACAATTGTCACAATAAATATTCCAATTGCTGATATTCTAGTTCCTAACATATATGATGATAATATTATTAATAAACAAATAATTAAATCCATTTTGTTATTATATTTCATAAGATAATAAAACAACATAGGAAATAGCAAAACTAAAAGTCCACTTATTTGATTAGCAGAATTAAAAAATCCTTTTGATGCCATATATATTTTTTCAGTATTTCCAAAAAACCAATACAATATATTCTTTTGAATTAAACCTTCACCATATGATTTATATGCAAGTAATGAAATATTGCAAAGAACCATAATAATAGATACTATTAAACAAGTATACCTTACTACATAATATAAATCCTTTTTATCGAGTTTTAATCTATAAGTAATATAAATAACTAACATAGGTAATAATAATACTAATAAATATTGTATTTCGTCTATAAAATTATAATTCAAAGTATTTAAGATTAAGCTATTATTTATACCCGAACTTACCACATGATGAATAATAGTATAAATCAAAAAAGTAAAACAATATATTATAATACTCCACCTATTTTTATTATCTTTTTCAAAGAAAACAAATAAAAACAATATACCAATAAATAAAAATCTAATAATTGTTGTAGGTGAAAAACCTATAGTATTTATTAATGTATCACTATATAACAATTTGTTATCAAATAATACTTGTAATATCATAAAGACAACAAATATACTCTTTTTATTTATTTTCATAGCATTCTCCTTTAGTCTTGAACTATTTTAACAAATAAAAGAAAAAAAATAAATACATTTCTACTTTTCAATCAAAAAAGTTAACATTTCTTCTTTATCTTTTTTACCTATAATAATATTATATATTAAATTTATAATTGGCATCTTTACTTTTTTTCTTCTAACAAGTTTATGAATAGATTTCAATGTATACATCCCTTCTACAGTAGTGTTTGCCAAGTAATTGTCAATTTCATTTTGAGATGATCCGCTTCCAATTAGAAAACCAAAGCTAAAATTCCTTGAATTTTTAGAAGTACAAGTCATAAGAATATCACCAAATCCAGCAAAACCTAAAATGGTTTTTTTCTTTCCTCCTAGAGCTCTTATAAGTTCTTTAATATCATTCATACTTTCAGTTAAAAAGAGAGCTCTAGTAGAATCAGTAACACCCATTCCTTCAAGCATTCCTGAAGCAATCGCCATTACATTTTTAATACTACCACATATTTCAACACCAATAATATCTTTGCTTCTTCTAAACTTAGTTGTGCTATTTGCAAAACATTTACGTATTAACATTTCAGTATCTTTATGTTTTGTTGCTAAAGAAAAACCAATAGGCACTCCCTTTACAATGTCAACTGCAAAAGTTGGGCCAGAAATAACAGCTATTTTATTAGAACAATACTTACTAAAAACATCGTTTAAAAATAAACATGTATCTTGTTGTATACCTTTAGTTGCAATTAAAACAGACTGTTTTTTTAATAAATATTCACTCATTTGTTTAACAGTATTCTCAAAAGCAAAAGCCGGTACTGCTATTACTACAAGATCTTTATCAAGAATACTCTCTTTTATATCACTAGTTATATTGATATCATCAGGAATAGTATATTCTTCTAATTTAACACTTTTTTTAGTTCTTAATAATTCTTTTCTTTCATCATCACTATGAGTCCACATAGTAATTTCAACACTATTATTATGTAATATACTAGCAAGAGCAAATCCATAGGCTCCACATCCTAATATTCCTACTTTCATTTAAATCACATCCTCTAATTAATTTTATTATAAATATTATTTTATATCAAGTACAAAAACAAGTCATTTTTCATGACTTGTTTTTTTATCTCTATCAACTATTATATTTGTTTTAAATATAAGAAATAATAATACAAATATAAAAAATACATAACAAATTATAACCTCAACAGTTTGATTTAATACGTAAAAAATTGTAGTGATAGAAAATACAATATTTATTGCATATATAATTAATAATGTACTTTTCTTAGAAAACTTTTTTAATAATTGATGATGTATATGTTCTTTATCAGCATGATCTATTTTTTGTCCTTTTAGTTTTCTTCTAATAATAGCAAACAATGTATCAACAATTGGAATAGCCAATATGAATATAGGTATTATCAATGATGTAAGAGTGGAAGTTTTAAATCCTAATAAGAATATAACAGATATCATAAGTCCTAAAAATGTACTTCCAGCATCACCTTGATATATTTTTGCAGGCGGGAAATTATGAACTAAATATCCTAATGTAGAGCCCAACATAATTAAACATAAAATAACATCGAGACCACCAAATTTATTTAATAAAAATCCTATAATTGCAATCGTCAAAAAATAAATAGAAGCAATACCAGCACATAGACCATCAAGTCCATCTATTAAATTAATAGCATTTATCATTCCAACAATAATAATTATAGATAATATTGATGATATAACTTCAGGAAAATTAATAACTATTCCAAATATACTAATTCTTGTAAGTTCAAGCCCTCCATATAATACAACTATAGCGGCAACTATTATCTGAACTAATAATTTATATTTATTAGGCATTGGAGTATCACATTTTGTCATATCATCAAATAAGCCTAATAATAACAAAATAAAAGAAGCAATTAATATTGAAAGCATCAAATCATTTTTAGGAGCAAATAACATATACCCTAAAAGAAATGCTAAATATATTCCGAGCCCACCTAATAAAGGAACGGGTTTAGTCTGTATTTTTCTTTCACCGGGTTTATCCAATATATTTAAATATATTGCGACCCTTTTCATAATTTGAACAAATACTAAAGAAGATAAAAAGCATACAGCTACTATTAAAAAAACATTATAACCATTAATTGTATAATTCATAAAACACACTTCCTAAATTAATTATATATTATTTTTTTTTATATATCAAATAATATTCAATATTATTATTAATATTTATCTAGTTTTTATGTGTAAAGTTTCTATATTTTACTGAAAAAAAAGTCGATTTTTGTTATAATGATTATACTAATGATAATTGAGAGGAGAGATTTAATATGAAAAAAAATATACTATACTTATTTCTTTTAACATTTATATTAATTTTTCCTTGTAATATATTTGCTAGTTACAATGCCGTTATATCTGGAAATGATGTAAGAATTAGAACAGGAGCAGGTACAAATAATGATATAATAGCAACAGTTAATAATAATACATCAATTACAGTATTTGATAAAACACTATATACGGGAACTGGCTGTAATGCAGGATGGTATAAAGTATCATATAATTCTCAAGATGGATATGTTTGTAGTTCTTATGTTGCCTTTGTTAGTACTTCTTACAGCGGAATTAATGTAATAGATTGGACTGCAAGAATAAATGCTAATAATGTATCTTCAAGAAGCTCAGCGTCAACCTCAAGTTCTATTAAAGATACATTAACATTAGGTACAAATTTAACAATTCTAGATACAATTAATAATACTTATAATGGATGTGCTAGTGGAACATGGTATAAAGTTAGTTACTATAGTAATAGTATTGGATATGTTTGTGGAAGTTATGTTACTAAAAAAAGTGATATAACTAATAATACCATAACTGATGAATATAAAGCATATTTACAAAGTCAAGGTTTTCCTGAAAGTTATTATCCTTTTTTAAACTATTTGCATATTAAACATCCTAATTGGATTTTTAAAGGTTCAAAAACCAATGTGACACTATTAAATGCTGTAAATGGAGAAGCAAACAAGAATTTAATGCAAACAACAAATGAAAGTTATCTTACATCATCAACACCAGCAGAAGGAAGTTCATGGTATAGAATCAATTCCGGTGTAATAGCATTCTATTTAGATCCAAGAAATTGGCTATATGAAAATAGAATATTTATGTTTGAACAATTATTATATACTTCAGAACTTGAAAGTAATTATTTAAATTTAGTTAAAGCTATTTTTGGTAATGGTGCTTTAGCTGACGACAAATATACTATACCAATGGTTGCAGCAGGAAAAACAAATTCAATAAGTCCTGTGCATATAGCAAGTAGAATTAGACAAGAGGTAGGAATAAATGGTTCAGATTCAACAAATGGTACTACTTTTACTTGGCAAGGTGTTAAATATAGTGGATTTTATAACTTTTTTAATATTGGAGCTTATGAAGTTACTATTGATGGAGTAAGTTATTCTGCAGTTACAAGAGGTTTAGCTTATGCTGCTAAACTTATAAGAAATTCCGGTAGTGAATGGAACTCAATCGATGTAGCTTTATCTGAAGGAAGTGAATTCCTTGCAAATGGATATGTTAACAAGGGCCAGAATACTTTATATTATCAAAAATTTAATGTTGGTCCCAATGCAAACTATTCAAAATATACTCACCAATATATGACAAATGTTCAAGCACCTGCTACTGAGGGATCTTCAACATATAAATCATATAATGAATATGGCGTAATTGATAATTCATTTGTATTTGAAATACCTATATATGAAGATATGCCTTATTATACTTCATTACCAAATAGTGGTAACACAAATAATAATTTAGCTTCATTAGAAGTAGAAGGTTTCTCAATATCTCCTTCATTTGATGAAGATATTATCACATATGAATCATATGTAACCAAATCAACAGAAAAAGTTAATATTAAAGCTACAACATCTTCTTCAGTAGCTTCTATAAATGGTATCGGAGAAGTTGAACTTACAAGCAATGAAAACATTATTACAATAACTGTTATTTCAGAAGCAGGCGAAGAAAAAAAATATACTATAACAATATATAAAGTTGAGGATACTACTTCTGTTAAAGATGTTATAAAAAATGTACCTGCAACTATTAACGGAGACTCTCTTTCAAGAATTAAAAATAGTACAACTGTAGATTCATTTAAAACAAATATAGTTAAAAACGGAGCCAAATCAGTAATAATTAAAGATGCTAATGGAAAAGAAATATCAGGAAGTTCAATAATTGGAACTAACTATTCAATTACGATAACAACTGCTACTGAAACAAAAACATATAAGTTATCTGTTAATGGAGATACAAGTGGAGATGGTAAAGTTACTATTCTAGATTTACTTCAAGTACAAAAGCATATTAAAGGTGATAGTATTTTATCTGGCACCGCTTCCTTAGCAGCAGACACAAGTGGGGATGGTAAAATTACTATTCTTGACCTACTTCAAGTACAAAAAAATATTAAAGGTGATAGTCTTTTATAGGAGGATAAATGAAAAAACGCAATAAAATAATAGGAATTATTATTGGCATATTATTTCTTTTTGGAAATATTTTGTCAATTAATGCAACAAGTGCTGCTATATCAGTAACATCTAATTCAAGTAAAGTTGTTATAGGTAATACTGTAACAGTTACTGTAAAAATATCATCTTCAACTCCTCTAGGATCTTGGGAATGGACTATTGACTATGATAGTAGTAAGTTAAAACTAACAAGTGGAGAAGTTGTTGTTGCTGATGCTGGAGATGGTAGTACAAAAAGCAAATCATACACATATAGTTTTAAAACTATCGGTACTGGTACAACAAAAGTATCAGTAAAATCTAGTGGTGCATTACAATATAGTGATACTGAACCATATTCATTAAGTGTTGGAAGTAAATCTATTACAATTATAACTAAAAGTGAGCAACAAGCATCTTTATCTAGTAATAGTAATTTAGGTTCTTTATCTGTTGGTGGATATCAACTATCACCTGATTTTAATAAAGAAACATTAGATTATTCTGTTGAAGTTCCTTCAAGTGTTGAAAAAGTAAATATTATTGGAGGCACAGAAGATAGTAAAGCAAGTGCTGGAGGTTTTGGAGAAAAAGATGTGGCAGAAGGAGAAAATTCATTCCAAATTGTTGTTACAGCAGAAAATGGTACAACAAAAACATACAATATAATTATAAATGTTAAAGATGAGAATCCTATAGAAGTTATAATAGATAAAGAAAAATATACTGTTGTTAAAAGAATTAGTTCATTAGTATGCCCTACTAACTTTGAAAGTAAAGAAATTACAATTAATAATATAACAGTTCCATCTTGCTATAGTGAACTTAATAATTATTATCTAGTCGGTCTTAAAAACACTTCAAATGAGGTAAACACATTTATATATAATAGCAAGAATAATACATATACACCCTATTCTGAAACAAAATTAAGTCAATTGTTATTACAACCATTACCTATGGATAAAGCATTTGACACCAATCTTTATTCTAAAACAACAATTACAATAAATGATATAAAATATGAAGCATATAAAATTAAAAATAGTAAATATGCAATTGTTCATGCAAGGGAATTAACAACAGGGGAAGATGATTATTATTTATATGATTCAGTTAATAACACAGCAATTAAATATAATTCTGAAGAGTCAAATATTTATAAAGCTAAAAGCATCAAATATTATAAAGTAGCTATGGTATTAGGTATTGAGTCTATATTAGTAGTATTAATTTTATTTATATTACTAATTGTTAGTATAATAAAAAAGAATAAAAAGAGAAAACTATTAAAAGAGAAGATAAATAAGGAAAAAGAAGAATTGGTTAAAGACATTAGTGATATTAAAAACGAAAGCAATTCAAATGATGAAAAAATCATTAATGAAAGTGATATAATAGATAAAGGGGAAAAAAATAAAAAGAATAGAAAGAAGTAATATATGAAAACAAAACAGATAATTAAAGGTTTAAGTTCTATATTAATAATTTGTTTAGAACTTATCACATTAGGATTACTAGGATATGCATTATACTTATATAATGGTATAGAAACATTCTATAGAATATATGGAATAATACTATTATTATATTTGGCAATCTTTCTTTCTTATATGATTTTAAAATCATGTATTCATAAAAAGATAAAAGGTTTTATTATATTATTAATAATATCATGCATTATTTCAATTATTCAATTTACTGGATATTATTATTTAACTAAAATATACAATGTAATTAATACATATAGTTCATCATCAAATACATATTACTCATCATTGATTACATTTAATAAAAAGTTAAAAAGTTATAAAGATTTGAATAATAATACTATAGGAATAGTAAATGATAAAACAGATATAGAAGGTTATGTTTTACCACTCGATATAATTGAAAAATTAAAATTAGATGAAAATAATACAATTAAAAAATATAATTCCGCTATAGAATTGCTTACAGCATTAAATGAAGAAGAAATAGATGCTGCTTTCTTTAGTAGTAATTATGTTGATATGTTCTATTCACTTGAAGGATTTGAAGATATTGAAACAAGAGCAATATTATTACATGAAGAATCAAAAGAATATGACATAAAAGAAGAAACAGCTGATACTACAGGATCATCTTTTAATGAACCATTTACTATATTATTTATAGGAGTTGATTCATCTAATGATGGAGTTACTTCAGGATATAATGCAGATGTGTTAATATTAGTTACATTTAATCCAAAAACTTTACAAGCAACCATGACTTCTATACCTCGTGACATGTATTTAAAGACAGCATGCAGTGGTAATTCATATAGAAGAATAAATACTACTACATGGGGTAGTTCTTCAAGTTGTGCCGTTAAAACGGTTGAAAGCTTATTTGATGTTAGTATAGATTATTATGCCAAAATAAACTTTAAAGGATTAGTACAATTGGTTGATTCAGTTAATGGAATAGATGTTAATGTAGATTATGCATTATGTGATCAAAATAGTTCAAGACTTTGGGGAGATTATACAGTTTATGTTGATTCTGGATTACAACATTTAAATGGTGAAGAAGCATTAGCTTTAGCAAGAAACAGACACGTTGCTGGTGATGGTTCAGATGCAGGAAGTCAAATGTCAGTATTTTGTCCAGATAGAACAGAAGGAAGCAGAAGCGATTATACTAGAGGCAAAAATCAATTAAAAGTAATAATGGGCGTAGTAAATTCAGCAGCAAAATTAACTGATGTAAATCAATCAATTTCAATACTAGAAACAATAAGTTCAAACTTTCAAACAAATATTAAATCTGAAGATGTAATGCAATTATATGGTTTAGCTAAAACAATTATGTTCTCTGATAGCAGTTCAAATATAGTAAATGTTCAAAGAATGCAATTAAAAGGATATAGTTTCAAAGTATATGATATTAATTCTAAGAGTTATCCTTCAGTAACTATACCATATAGTGGAAGTATAAAAGATATTAAAAATGAAATTAATATTAACTTAGGAAATATCAGTCCAACACTAATAAAAACAACGTCGTTTGATTTAAAAAATTTATTTAATGATGAAGTATTGGGTCAAGGAAATTATAGTCAAAGCAAACTACCTACTCTATCAAATGTATCAGGTTATTCAGTTAGTGAATTAAAATCATATGCAAGTAAAAACAACTTATCACTTAAATTTATTGATACAGGTTCAAATAGTGAAGTTATATTAACATCATGGGATAATTATTCATTCTCTTATCAAGCAGAACATGTTGACACTTTAATTAATCAAATAAGCACACTAACAATATATGTTAAAAAGAATGCAATATCCAATACATCATCAACAGGAGATACTAGTAATACAAATACTGAAACATCAACCGAAACTTCAACTGAAACATCATCTTCAGAAACCAGTTCTTCTGAAACATCATCAAGTACAGAGTAAAAGCACTTTAAATAAAGTGCTTTTTTTAATGAAAAGAATTTTTTAATTAATTCTAATTAGCAATAATATATGGTGTTGTATCGTTTCCGTTTCCCGTTGATACTATAGCAGTAAAGTTAAGAGAAATTGATGGAAAAGCACCAAAACCACTATAAACATAGCTACCGCTTGAGTAACCAGATGAATTAATATTCCATACATTTGTATAACTAGAATTCCAATAAAATGGACTCATTGTCCAATAAGTACTATTTGTATATAAATGATATGTTGAATTTATAACACCTGTGTGTTCACCAGCATACACTACTTCATCTACCGTTATTAATCCTACTGGATATGTTAGTGCATTATTTCCATAACCACTTGTTCCTCCTGAAGCTACACTTAATGTAAATTTATCATTTTCTTTTGGACATTTATATTGTGGTGTTTTATTTGTAAATAGTCTTGTATATGCTCCATAACGTGTTTGATTTGTACCATATCCCAAACTCTATGTTGCATCAGTTATACTTCTATCATTACAATATGATGTATTGGCTATCAAATTTGTTATGCTCGTTCCTTGATTACTTATATTTGTCTGATACCATGCATCTATTGCTGTTTTCAGTGTACTATTTGTTATATTTTCATGTGCTTCGTTATATGATTTTGATGCAAATGTTCTATATGTTACGTTTGCATTATTTGAACTATTCCAGCTTTTTATAACATATAATATTTGACATGTTCCTGATGAGCTTGTATTTCTACATGTATACTGATAACTATCTGCTACTG
>CAZJEW010000001.1:0-63390 GCA_964545285.1 uncultured Clostridium sp. | reverse complement strand
GATACTTTATATATTTTGCTTCTTTCGCCCAGATTGGGGTGAGTATATAATTTTAGGTTTAAGGATATAATATAATGGCATATATTTACTTCCTTCTATCGCATCGATGAATACAAAGCATATGTCGTGAGTGATTTGTTGGGATATAACTTGAAAAACAAATTGCAAAAGCGAATAACAGTAGAATTAAATGTCTGGGAAAACCTCTAGAATGTAATTATTATAAAGATTGAAGTGCGGACTAAGTGGTGATCGAGTGATCATATAGGTAACTCATGGTTAATATTTTTAAAGAGAAATCGCCTAAAGGTAACAAAGGGTAAGATATTAGAGAAATTCAACTCGACCAAAGCCGTAAAATTAATTTATAATATTCCATACAATAAACCTTATGGAGTTTAAATGAAAAAAGATAATTGGATAATAAAGGCATTTTTAATGACTTTTTTTATAGCATTAATATTTAATTTTGTATCTAATATGATTATAAATAATTGTAATTATATTGCACTAATAATACTAGCATTAGTATTTATTTTATTAGGAATATTATTTGATATAATAGGTACTGCTGTATTAACTGCTAATGAGGCATCTTTTCATGCTAAAAGTGCTAAAAAAATAAAGGGTTCTAAAGAATGTATACATTTAATAAAGAATTCTAATAGAATATCAAGTATATGTAATGATGTTATTGGTGATATATGTGGAATAGTTAGTGGTTCTATTGGCGCTATGTTAGGAATTTACATAAGCAGCATTAGTAATATATCTATTATCATTAGCACTTTATTATTAAGTTCATTAATTAGTTCACTAACTGTTGGAGGAAAAGCCATAGGAAAAAAATATGCTATTAAAAACAGTGATGAAATCGTATATGTCGTTGGTAAATTTTTAAGTTTAATACAAATTAAAAACAGATAATTAATCTGTTTTTTTTATCTATTATTTCTAAATCTTTCTTTTTGATCTAATATTTTTTTTCTTAATCTTATATCAGTTGGTGTTACTTCTACAAGTTCATCTTTTTCTATGAATTCTAGTGCTTCTTCTAAACTAAACTTTCTTGGTTTAATTAATGTAATTGCTTCATCACTACTCTTAGAACGAGTATTACTAAATTCTTTGTTTTTACAAGGATTAACATCTAAATCATTTTCTTTATTATTAACACCAATAATCATTCCTCTATATATATTAGTAGCTGGGTCTATTATCATTTGTCCTCTATCTTGCAAATTATAAAGAGCATAGCCAAATGCTTGTCCCTCATCCATTGAAACTAAAACGCCATTTTTTCTTCCGCTTATTTCACCAACATATGGTTTATATTCATCTAAGCTTCTTACCATAATACCTTCGCCTTTTGTATTAGTAATAAATTGACTTCTGTATCCTATTAAGCCTCTTGTTGGAACTGAAAATTCTAATCTAACATGATTTTCTTCATCAGGTGTCATTAAAGTCATAGTACCTTTTCTTTCGCTTATATCTGATATTACAGTTCCTGAATATTCATTTGGAACGGAAACAATTACTTTTTCAAATGGTTCACATTTAATTCCATCTATTTCTTTAAAAATAACTTCTGGTTTTGAAACACTAAGTTCATAACCTTCTCTTCTCATATTTTCAATTAAAATGGATAAATGTAGTTCTCCTCTTCCAGATACTTTAAATCCTTCTTGATTAGGTAATTCTTCAACTTCTAGTCCGACATTTCTTTCTAATTCAGCAAATAATCTATCCCTTATGTGTCTTGATGTTACAAATTTTCCTGATTTTCCAGCAAAAGGTGATGAATTTACTAAAAAGTTCATTGACAATGTTGGCTTCTCTATTTCTATTTTTGGCAAAGGATTTATATTATTTATATCACATATTGTGTCTCCGATTGATATTTCAGGACATCCAGCTATAGTAACTATATCACCATAATACGCTTCGTTTACTTCCCTTTTCTTAATACCTTCATTAACAAATAGTTTAGTTACTCTTTCTTTTGTTAAAGTCCCATCATTTTTAGAAATAGCAACCATTTCGCTTACTTTAATTTTTCCTTTGTTAATTCTTCCTATACCCAATCTGCCAATATAATCGTCGTAATCTAATGAAGAAATTTGCAATTGTAATGGGTCATTTTCATTTCCTTCAAATGGCTTAGTAGTTTCAATAATAGTATCCAATAAAGGGGTAATATCGTTATTTGTATCATCTAGTTCATATCTAGTAATTCCTTCTTTTGCAATTCCATATATTATTTTAAAATCCAACTGTTCATCAGTTGCGCCTAATTCACAAAATAAATCAAATGTCATATTAACAACTTCATCGGCCCTTGCATCTTTTTTATCTATTTTGTTTATAAATAATATTGGTTTTAATCCGAATTTTAATGCTTCTTTTAGTACAAATCTTGTTTGTGGCATAGGTCCCTCAGCAGAATCTACTAGTAACACAACTGTATCAACAGTTTTAATAACTCTTTCAATTTCACTAGAAAAATCTGCATGTCCCGGAGTATCAACAATATTCATTTTTATATCTTTATATCTGATAGCACAGTTTTTAGCAGTTATAGTTATTCCTCTTTCTCTTTCAATATCATTAGAATCCATTACACAATCTACTACTTGTTCATTCTCTCTAAACACACCGTTTTGTTTAAGTAGTGCATCAACTAAAGTGCTCTTACCAGCATCAACATGCGCAACCACAGCAAAATTAATTATTTTCTCCATAGTATTCATCCCCTTTTTAAATATGCTTTATAATAATACAATATTTTTAGAAAATATGCAACTTTTTTTTAAATATATTTTGTTTTAATCACATATAATGATATTTTATCATTTGTGGTGTATGGTTAAAATAAATAAATAATGGCAAAATATTATTAGGAGACTCATATGAATAATAATATTGTAGACGAAATCGAATTATTTAATATTATTGGTAAAAATGTAAAATATTATAGAAAGTTATATTCTCTTAATAATAATGACATGACTCAAGAATCTCTTGCTGAAAAAATAGAAGTATCTACATCATTAATTGGAAACCTAGAAAGTAAAAAAACTCATCAAGGAATCAGTATATATAATTTATACAAAATAAGTAAAATACTAGATATACCTATAGATAAGTTTTTTGTTAGATAATACTTTTTTTAATTGGTTCAAAAAATTTTTCTATTGAAACATTTAAAACAATCGAAATTTTATATAATGAATATAAAGATAATCCTTCACTTCCTCTTGTTGTTTCAAACTTACGCATAAATTCAGGTGTGACACCTATATCTACAGCTAATTGTTCTTGAGTTATACCAACTATTTTTCTATACTTTCTTACATTATAAGATATTATTTCAATTATATTTTCATCAAAATTAAAATTTCTTTTGAATTTCGTCATTATATCACCTATATACATTTTACATTCTTTTTAATACAATTAATGTATTGCTACACTATACTTTATCTTGATAATATATTATAATTTATTTGGAGATAGTTGGTATGAATAAGAAAATATTCTATTTAAATATTGGTAAAAATATTAAAAAATACAGAAATCTTTCTACAAATAAAATAACACAAGAACAGTTAGCTGAAAGAATTGGTAAATCGGTATCATTAATATCAAAATTAGAAAGTAACAATTACGTAGAATCCATAAGCATAACAACGTTATTTCTAATAAGTAGAGAATTAAATGTACCTATTAATAAACTAGTGGAGGATAATGATGAATAATTATTCAGATAATGTTAGTGTTGATCAATTAGAAATATATAGCAAAGTAAATGAAAACACTTTATTTGACGTTTATAACTTTTTAATCAATGAATCAAATTTAAATAATGAAAAAGTATTATATATTATAAATTGTGTGTTAAATAAAAAGAATATTAAATTATTTCATGATAATAATTTAAAAGATACTCTTTTACATATTTTATATAAAAAATACAATCATAATAAAAAGATAATAAATAAATATTACCCTAATATTATTAGTATTAACAATGAAAATGATATTATTATATTGCTTAAGAATAAGTATTCTTATATTTTATTTGATGAATATGATAATAATATTAATTATTATTATACGCTATGGAATATTGTTCATTCTAATTAGTATAAACGTCACTCATCTTTTTATAAGTAAATGTTACTCTATTGGTATTAGCTTTCTTTTCTTTTACTAAATATCCTTTATCAACTAATTTATTTAAAACTTTATTAACCGAATTAATATGCAAACTAGTGTCTTCTACTATATCATTTGTAGTAAAAGTAATTCTTTTTATTATTATTGGATATACCTTATATATAGTGGTACCTCCAATATCTTTTTTAAATGACTCATAATCATAAAGATATATTTTATTTAATTTTTTAATTTTTTTTATGTTTAATACACATTGATTAATAATGCATTGAAGGAAAAATTTAATAAACGCTTCGGGATCTTCCACTGAACTTAACAAAGTAAAATAAGTGTTCTTTAAATTTTCTAAACTTTCTGAAACAAAAAGTACCGGAGGTTCTTTTTTATAAAATGAATATTGTAATGGTATTAATAATCTACCTAATCTTCCGTTTCCTGTGTTATATGGATGAATACGCTCAAATTGAAAATGTGTTAGTGTTAATGAAATAAAACTTTCATCCATATTGCTGTCAAAATATTCACATAGATTCTTTACATATGCATTTATTTCAGTATAGACTGGGGGAACAAACGAAACACTTGATCCCGCTATACCAGGTTTTAAAATATATGTTTGCTTTTTTCTAAAATGTCCACTTCCTTTAATATTAGCATCCTTTTTACAATCCTTAAATAAGGATTTATGAATTTTATGTAAATAATCAACGTTTAATCCATTTTGACATATATTAGACACACCATAAAGCATTGACTTTTTTATGTTATTATATTGAATAACATCGTTATTCTTAACCTTATACGGCATTAAAAACATATCTTCTTTATTAATTCTATTATTATCAATTTTGAATGAATAATAAATATCATTAATCAACATGCATTCTAAAAAATATTTATAATCAAATTCCAACGTTTTCAAATATCCTTTATACTCACCATAATTTTCTTCGGCTTCACATAATAGTTTTAATATATCTTTTGATAATGTATAATCATGTGGTAATTTTTTTGCTACAAATGGTTCCATTTTACACTCCTAAATTAATAATAACATATTTCATTAAAAAAATATACATATATTTAAAATTCTATGTATACTTTGCTTTTTTTGTGTGATATACTATATTTGAGGTATCTTATGAAGGTTGTACTAAATAATATGGGAAAATTTATATGTTTAATTGTCTCTTTTATTATATATGTAATCTTAATTATATTATTATTAATTATAAGTTTAAGAAATATATTTAGTTTTAAAACTATTAATAAGCTTGTACAAAATATTGAAATTAAAAATATTATATCTAGTATAAATGATGATGATATAATGAGTTCAATATATAATGCAGCTGAAACATATAATATAAGCAGAAGTTCCGTTGATTCATTATTAAACTCTTATACTATTAAATACTTAGCTTCAAAATACATTTATGGTGAAGTTTATTACATAATAAACGGTTCTTTGAAAAATGTTTTATCCAGCGAAGATTTCAATAATTATATCAATAATAATATTGATAAAATAATAGCCGAAGGAAAACTTGAATATTCAGAGGACGAAAAAGATAGCATTACCAAACTGATAACAGATAGTTCAAGTGAAATATTAAATTCTTTGCCTGATGCCGAATCATTAATTAATATGGATGATAATGAAGCATTAGAATATATTAGATATATTTTTAGCAATATTATTATTTATTATATAATAGGAATATTATTGTTCTTAATTGTTTTACTAACGCTTCTTAGATGGTCATTAACAAAATGGCTAAGATGGTTTGGATTAACTATTATGTTATCAAGCATTATTTGCATAGCTGTCGGATTACTTCCAATGTTTGATTATACGTCTTTTATACCAAGTCTTCCGTCATATGTAGATATATTAATAAAATATTCAAGGGGAATTGTATCAATGTGTTTTATAATAACTGGAACTGCAGCTATGATAATCGGCTTAATATTAATAATAATTGAAAATAAATTTAAAAAAAGTAATATTAATATGGATTAGGAAAGTCCTCCAAGACAGAGCATTCTGCACTTAACCATAATAATTTATTACTTTTTATTTTAAATTTGTAAGTGATAGTTTTATCTATTTTATTAGTTTCTTTATTAATATAACTAAATACAATAGATGTTGTCCCATTATTATTAGGATAAAACTCCCACGAATTAACTCTATCATTTTTCATTGAAATAAGTTCGTTACTTAATTTAACATCCCAATAATAATTATCACTTTCCACTGTTTGATCAATAGTCATATTATCTATATAAACAGCTAAATAATTTTTATATGGATCGTAAAACAGAATAATGATTAGTAATACTATTGTTACTGATCCAATAATCATAAATCTTTTCATATTATCTCCAACAATAAAAATTATATCATAATATTATTTTTATATAAACAAAAATAATCGATTCTGATAAAATACGATTATTTTGAGTTTTGAAAAACTAATTATGAATCATTTTAATAAAAGTATTAGTTTCATTAAAATAGTATCTAAATATTATCAGTATTTAGCACAATTACTTATCTTTTGAGTTTTCTTTCTCAATGACATATCATACGACCATAGTAGATAAGAATTCTATAACTTAAATTAATAAGTGATATAATTATTTTAAAATAACATTTTATATTTAATATAAATAAGATAAATATATAAATAAATAATAAATTAATATTAGTTATAAACATATAATTAAGAATATTAGATACGAATTATAATAAATAATTATAAATAATATAGAAATTTTTTCACATAAATAATAAATTAAATATTCAATAATATAAAATATAAGAATAATTAAATTAATATAGATTATATTTGACATAAATATTATTATTACTTAGGTCTAATTATACTTTACTCTATTTTTTTTATATTGTCAACACTTTTTTTTATTTTTTTTACATTTTTTTTATTTTTTGTAAAAAAAAGTAAATAAATTATATTATTTACTTTAAAATATTACTTATATGTTTCACATTTAACTTCCATAAAACTTTTAGGGTGTTTGCAAACTGGGCATATTTCTAACGCATTTTTTCCTGTATAAACATAACCGCAGTTTCTACAAACCCAAATTTTATCTCCGTCTTTCTTAAACACCCTTTCATCCTTGACATTTTTTAATAATGCTAAGTATCTTTCTTCATGCTCTTTTTCAATACTAGCGACTTTTTCAAACAAAAATGCTAGTTCGTTAAGTCCTTCTTCTTTTGCAGTTTTTGCAAAACCTGCATACATTTCTGTCCATTCATAGTTTTCGCCTTCAGCAGCTGCTTTTAAATTTTCTTCAGTTGATGGTACATCCCCACTGCAAAGATATTTAAACCATATTTTAGCATGTTCTTTTTCATTGTTTGCTGTTTCCTCAAATATAGCAGCAAGTTGTTCATATCCATCCTTTTTAGCCTTAGAAGCAAAGTATGTATATTTGTTTCTTGCTTGACTTTCCCCTGCAAATGCAGTTTTTAAATTTTCTAAAGTTTTAGTTCCATCTAATTTCATTTTTTCCTCCTTTAATTAAATGTTTTTACTTAACAATCCACTTTTATTACTAAATGATGTGTGTAATAATTCTTTACATTTATCACTATATGGATTTTTCAAATACTCTTTATATAATTTTCTTATATCCTCATTTTCATACGAAGATCTTCTATTTCTAGTTTTTTCTATGTTGTACAAACTTGATAGTCTTTTTTCTCTTACTTCATCTAATCGTTGAATTGGACAAAGTGGTTGACCTCCTCCTCCAATACATCCTCCATTACAATTCATCACCTCTATATAATGGAATTTTTTATATTTATCTTCTTTTAATAATTCATTTAAATTTGCTATCCCATTTACTACTGCAACTCTAATAGTCTTACCATTTATTTTGATACTATCATATTTAATACCCTCCAATCCCCTTAAAGTTTTTAACTCTAAAAAATCATCTTTGGGTTTTTGACCAGTAAACATTTTATATAATGTTCTCATTGATGCTTCCATAACACCACCAGTATTTCCAAACATTACTCCTGCTCCTGAGCTCTCTTTCAAAATGCTATCATATTCACTATCAGTCAAAGATGAAATATCTATATCTTCTTCTTTTAACAGTAATGTTAGTTCGTTAGCTGTTATTACATAATCAATATTAGCAACATATTCTTTTGCTTCCATTTTCTTTGCAGTACATGGTGTAATAGCAACTGTTATTATTTTTGAAGGATCTAATCCTTTTTTTTCAGCAAAATATGTTTTTATGATAGAGCATTCCATTCCTATTGGACTCTTACAAGTAGATATGTTATCTATTAATTCAGGATGATATATTTCTGCATATTTCACCCAAGCAGGACAGCAACTAGTAAATTGAGGCATCGTTCTTTTATTTGCAATTCTATCCATTAATTCAGTTACTTCTTCTAAAATTGTCAAATCTGCTCCAAAAGCAGTATCAAACACATAATCAAACCCAACCTTTTTTAATGCCGAAACTAACTTTCCTTCAACATTCGTTCCATATTCTTGGTTAAAGAAATCTCCCATTGATACTCTTACTGCTGGTGATGTTAATGCAATAACCACCTTATCATTAGCATCAATAATTTCTTTTACATCTCTATAAATATATTTCGGAACAAGCGCTCCAGAAGGACAATTCAATATACATTGACCACATCCAACACATATTGGTTCTTTACAAACGTTTAAATCATAAGATATATTTTGAATATTTTCACAAGTCTTCTTGCATTGACCACAATTTATACACTTTTCATTTATTCTCATTATAGCTGGATTATAATCGCTAATAGTAACTTTTTTATTTTCAGTATTATCGTTTATTATCTTTTCATCTTTTAATTCTTCAGAAGATTCTACTACAGAATTGACGATTGCTTCTATATCATTGCTTATTAAATCATTATTTATTTGTATGAAATCATCTGATGTTCCTCCGCATATTGGGCATATATAATCATTTTGTAATTCATTTGATTCAACTATATATCCACATTTTTTACATTTATATTTATTCATATAATTCCTCTTCATGAATTATTATAGCATCTTTTCATTGAAATTAATATTAATTATAAAATAAAATGTTGTACCTTTTCCTATTTTGCTATTAACGCCATATTTATAATTGTGTTGATCTAATATATTTTTAACAATAGTTAATCCTAAACCGGTTCCATATGCATTTCTTTTATGTTTCTTTTGATTGTGATAATATCTATCCCATATATATTTTATTTCATCTTCTTTAATACCTTTTCCCGTATCTATTATTTCTACTTTAATGGATTTGTTCTCACTAGTTATTCTTATAGTTACTTTTTTGTCATCTCCTGTATAATTAACTGCATTATTAACTAAATTATAAATAACTTGTTCTATTCTTTTTTTATCCGCATTAATTATATATTCTTTACTATCATCGAATACAAAAACATATTTTTCATTCTCAACCAGTATATCATATCTTTTGATTATCTTCTTAATTAGTTCGGTTAAATCAAATTTCTCGTACTGTAGTTCAGTGGTTTTTGCTTGAATTCTAGATAAATCCAATATATCATTTACAAGAATGGTTAATCTGTCAGTTTCTTCTATAATAATATTTAAATTATCTTCCTTTTTAGAATTAGATTGATTTTTTAAATCTCTGGTCATTTCAGCATAAGCTTTTATCATTGTTAAGGGTGTTTTTAAATCATGTCCAACATTTGCCATCAAATCTCTTCTTAATTCATCTGTTTTAGATAATTCATTCTTTGCTTTTTCCAATGTTTCGGATAATTCTGATATTTCATATATTCTACTATCACTTTTAAATGTTACATTAAAATCCCCATTTGCCATTTTTTTAGCAGAATCACTTATTTTTGTAATTGGTTTTGAAATTTGACTAGATATAAAATATCCCACAATTATAGATAGTATTAATATTATAATTATAATATACAAGTATTGGCTTTTAAGAAGCAAAATAGAAGAATCCAAAGGTTCAATTGAAGAATTAAGGAAGACAAACATATCATCATCTATTTTTATTGCTTTAATGAGTGTTTTATTACTAAATCTTGTGTTTTTTATTAACAATGTATCTTCATCTTTTCCGCTTTCAATAAAAGATGTTATATATTGTTGCTGACTATTATTTTGTTCAAAAATACATCCTCTGTTAAACATATTAGAGACTATTTGTGTTTCATTTCCATAATATACAGTTATACATATACCATTATCATATGCTAAATCTTCAAGATATCCGATTGTAACATCATCGCTAAGTTTAATTGAATTAGCAACTTTATTTAATATTCTTGTTTTATAAACTTCATAATAATTATTTAAAAGAACTATCTGTATAAAAAAAAGAAATAATAAAATTAAGCATGAAAATGCTATTTCACACGCCCATACTATATATTTAATTTTACTACTCTTTAATTTCAAATTTATACCCCATTCCTCTAACAGTAGTTATTAAATCTCTATATTCTTTCAAATTATTTCTAAGCATCTTGATGTGAGTATCAATTGTTCTATCGTTACCAAAATAATCATAATTCCAAATATTATTTAATAACTGCTCCCTAGATAAAGCTATTCCTTTATTATTAATAAAATAAACAAGCAAATCATATTCTTTTGGTGTTAATGGTAATTGCTCACCATTTATATATACTGCATGTCCAAGAAAATCAACTTTTAAATCTTTATAAACAAAGAAATCATCTTCTCCTTTGTATCTTTTAAGAACAGCATTCATTCTAGCTAATAATTCTTTGGGGCTAAATGGTTTCGTCATATAATCATCGATTCCTAAATCAAAACCAGCTAAAATATCATATTCTTCTCCTCTAGCAGATAACATTATAGTTGGAACATTATACTTTTGTTTGATAACTTTATACGCAGAAAAACCATCCATTTTGGGCATCATTATATCCATAATTATTATATCAGCATCTCCGGCTTTTTCAACTGCTTCAACACCATTTTCAGCTTCAATAACATCATATTTATTATCAAAACAATATTCCTTAATAACATCTCTTATTAGTTTTTCATCATCCACTACTAATACTTTCATTTTTTCACCTCTTGATTAAACTATAGTATCAAATTATGTAATATTTGTGAAATATTTTTGTTGTTTTTATAAATTATTCTAATTTGAATAGTTTTTCCAAAATGTGCAATCAAAACCATTACATGTAAATTCTTTTCCTTCAACTATTACATTATTAGATAACTTAATAATAAAAGGATAGTTACTATTATAATATGAATTATAATTATCAAACTTATTATTCAACGATTTCAAATAATTATAAGTATCTTCGTTAAAATAAGACGAATCAATATAATATACATTTTGACTATCAACATTCCATTTTTCTAAGACTCCTAATAATAAAGTACAATCGATATTATTGCAACCGTTTCCTTTGAAAACCAATATACTTGTATCTTTTTGATTAATAATATCTTTTAATTTATTAACACTAATTTTAAGAATTTCTTCAACCTGTTTTTTTGAATTTGTATATTCTATTATAGATTCCTCATAAAACTTTTCAAACTCGTAATTAAGTGTTTCCTCAGGTGACTTAAAAAAAACATTTTCTTCATTATTTATTACTAATACTATATAATTATCTTTTACTTCTTTAATATGAATTGTTATACCACAATCTAAAACAATATTTTTTAATTTTGTATTGTAATTATATTTAGTGCAGTTTTGATTTGAATTAATATAATAAAATGTAATGGAATCGTTGTCAATTTTAAGTTCATTGTATATACCCTCTTTAATATTATAGTTATACCAAGATATTCCCTTAATATTTTCGTTTATAGGTAAATTATAATAAATATAAAGGCAGCATATTGTTGATATACATATCATTAAAACCACAACTATTACTATTCTATTATTTTTCATATAATATATTTTAACAAAAAACAAGTAATATTTCAATTACTTGTTAGTATTGTTATAATAATCAAATTCTGATATTTCCTTTGATATATTTTCCAAATCTTCGGCATCAGGAATATCATCAATTATTTCCTCTATCAGAAATAATAGTTCTTTTACACCGCTACAATTCTTATAATTAATACCATATTGACTTAACACTTGTTCTTGGTACTTATTTAAATAAATGTTATTAATTTTATTATGCATATATCTATCATCAATTAAATCATTTATATTTATTTCTTCATCTTTAATTTTCATATTAATACCTTAATAAAAAATCACTCTTAATCAGTGATTCCATATTTATCTTTGAATTTTTGTACATTACCTGTCTTAGTTGTTTTAAACTTACCTGTATAGAATGAATGACATTTAGGACAAGCTTCAACTTGAAGTTCATCTTTATTTGATTTGATTTCGAATTCATTTCCACAAGCACATTTAACTTTGCATATCTTTTGTACTGGATGTATTCCTTTTTTCATTTTATCCTCCTCGCCATAACTTTATTTCAAGTTATAGAAATAACTTCAAGAGGTATTATACACAAAATAACAACTAAAATCAAGATGTAATTAAAATTTCATTTATTCTATTGTAAATCTTATAATAACCATTTATTGAAGGATAAGTTAATTTAGGGCTTGGTAAATCCTCAGTTTTATCAAATATTTCATTTAAATTTATAAAAGTAATATTTTTATATTTATAATATTTATTTATAAAATCATTTGTTTTAGCCCTATAGTTATAGCAGTATGGTGTTAAAACTATAATTTTTAAATCTTTTATATTATAAATAATATCTGCGATATTAGTTATTTTATTAAAAAGATTATCTAAATATTCATTTATAATTCTTTCGTTTTTTTCACATTTGTTAAATGTAATATTATTGTTTGCAGTTAAAATAACTATATCTGATTTTCTTATTATATTTTTTATGTTCTTATATGATCCTTTGTCATATATAAGTTCATCATAATATATTCTGTTATATATATCATCATATGTTATATTTTCAGACATAAAAGATGTATTTATTATATAATTATTATTATTGATTAAATAGTCAATATAACTATAATTATATGTATTAAAAGGTGTTTTCCCTAAAGATAGATCATCTCCCAAAGATAAAATATAAGTTTTTCTTTGATCAAATGAAAAATAAATAATTATAGTAAATAATATTGCAATAAAAAATACAATTGATATTTTTAATATTTTAGTCATATTAAATATTACTCAGTTATTTTTATTTTAGCACCTATATCTGATAATTTTTTTATTATGTTTCCATATCCTCTTAATATACATTCACAATTGTTTATCGTTGTTGTTCCATTTGCTATTAATCCAGCTACAAGTAGAGATGCTCCACCTCTCAAATCTGTTGCTTCTACCTCTTTTCCAATTAATGCTGTAGGTCCAATTATTTCGAGTTTTTGAGTTCCTAATATCCTTGTTGTAGCACCCATTTCATTTAATGAAAGAGTATTTTTAAATCTATTTTCGTATATAGTTTCTTCAATTGTTGATCTTCCTGTTGCTTGCGTTAAAAGCGTCGTAAAAGGTTGCTGTAAATCAGTGGGAAAACCTGGATATACTAGTGTCTTAACATTTGTTGGTTTAATTTCATCACATTTATTTATTATTATCGTATCTTCAATATGTTTATAATTTACGCCAATCTCTTTTAATTTAGTAAGTAATGAATCTATATGAGCTTTAATTATTCCGTTGATTTTTAAATCTTTTCCTAACAACGCACCAATAATTAAATAAGTACCCGCTTCAATTCTATCAGGAAACACTTCGGTAACACCATTTTTTAAATTGTTATTTCCTTCGATTTCTATCGTAGATGTTCCAGCTCCTCTTATTTTTGCTCCCATACTTATTAAAAATGATGCTACATTTGTAATTTCAGGTTCTCTTGCTGCGTTTTCTATTACTGTCGTTCCTTCAGCACCCAAGGCAGCCATTATTACATTTATTGTTGCTCCAACGCTAGGAAAGTCAAAATAAATCTTTGCTCCTTTTAGTTGTTTTGCTGTTATTATGTATCTATTTTTAATTTTTTCAACAGTTGCACCTAAAGATTCAAATCCTTTTATATGAATATCTATAGGTCTAGCACCTATATTACACCCCCCGGGGAATGATATCTCAACTCTTTTATTTCTCGCTAAAAGCGATCCCATAAAATAGTAAGACGCTCTCATTTGAACACTTAGTTCTTCGGGTATTGGTTTATTAATTAAATTAGACGAATCAATATATAATGCATCTTTATCATGTTTAATATCACAATTTAATAATTCCATTATATTTATTAAATATTCGATGTCAGTTATTTCTGGAACATTATAAATAACACTTTTATTTCTAGAAAGAATAGCCGCAGGTATCAAAGCAACTGCACTATTTTTTGCTCCACTAATTTTAATTTCCCCCGTTAATTCATGATTTCCATCAATTATAATCTTAGACATAATTCACCTCATGATCTCTAATATTAATATACTATGTTTTAGAAAGATAATCAATGAATTATATTTTTGTTTACATTAAAATAATTTATTAAATATCTCAATAATTTTTGATTTATATTCTATTTTCTCATTAGATTCATCAATCAAACATAGCGGTGGATATAATACACACCAATAATTATTCCCTTTTGCATTTCCAATCTCAATTAATAATGATTCATATAAACCTTTTTCATATTTAACTCCTTTATATGTTTTCTCCGGAAATTCATTTAATCCGTATCTAATATTAAATGTTTTATTATAATTATTATCTGAAAATAATTTTGATATGTTATTTTCAATATTTTTAATATTATTAACTATATCATTTCTTGTATTATTAATAGAATCATATTTAAAATCTTCAAATAGATTTACTGTTTCTTGCATAGTTTTTTCCTTCATAATAATGTCTTCACTAGAATTGCTATTCGAAATTATTCTAAATCTAATTGCCTCGTTTGGAATTATATAATAATTACTATTCATTATTAATAAGACAAGACTTATTAAAACTACAACTAGGATTTTTTTCATTTAAAAACCAACCTTTCAAATAAGTGTTGGTTATATTTATAAATTCTTATTCATTTTTTATAAAAACATATCTGTCTTTTAATGAATAGTCTTTTTCAATAGTTATTGTTGCATTTGGATAGACGTTTTCTGAGTATTCTTTAATTGCATTTGCCTGCCAATATCCTATCTCAAACGCTATTAAAAATTTGCTTTTCAAATGTTCTTTAGAATTATCTAATATAGTTTTATAAAAATACAATCCATTATCTTTAGAATATAATGCTATGTTTGGTTCATATCTTTTGACACTTTCCATAATGTCTTCATCGTATGATATATACGGAGGATTACTAATAATAACATCATAAACTTTATTAATATTGCTAAATAGATCACTTTTAATAAAGTTAATTTCAACGTTATTTATTTTAGAATTATACTTTGCAATCTCAAGAGCCTCATCAGATATATCCATTGCATCAATTAGACATTTTTTATTTTTTAACAATGCTATTGAAATGCACCCTGATCCTGTACCAATATCTAGTATTCTAGGAGAATCGAAGTTATTCATATATTTTAAAGTTTTTTCCACTAGTAATTCTGTTTCATATCTAGGTATAAGTACATTTTTATCAATAATAATTTTATATCCGTAGAAATTAACATAGCCAATTAAATATTGAATAGGATATCCTTCTAAAAGCATGTTATAGTCTTTATCAATATCTTTTGATACTTTTAATAACTCCTTGGCTTCACTTAATGATATGCCTAATTCTAATATCTTATTTAGCATTTGCTTCTTCCATTTTCATTCTTTCATCTTCAGCAATTAACGCTTCAATTAACTCTTCTATGTTTCCTTCCATTATTTTATCTAAATGCATTACAGTATAATTTATTCTATGATCAGTTAGTCTGTTTTGAGGATAATTATACGTTCTTATTTTTTCGGATCTATCTCCTGTCCCTATTTTACTTCTTCTTTCATTTCCAAGCTTTTCATCCTGTTCTCTTTGTCTTAAATCATATAGTCTTGTTTTAAGAATTTGCATAGCCTTCTCTTTATTCTTAATTTGACTTCTTTCAACTTGACAATAAACCACTATATTCGTAGGAATATGAGTGATTCTAACTGCTGAATCTGTTGTGTTTACACACTGTCCACCAGCTCCACTACTTCTTGTAATATCCACTCTTATATCGCTATCTTTAATCTCTATATCTAATTCTTCTGCTTCCGGCATAACTAAAACAGTAGACGTTGATGTATGAATTCTTCCTTGTGTTTCTGTTTCAGGAACTCTTTGTACTCTATGGACACCACTCTCATATTTCAATTTTGAATAAACACTTTCTCCACTCAACATAAATTCAATTGTTGAGTAACCACCACTTTCTCCAGGTACTTCATAAGTGACTTCCATTTTCCATCCTTGCTTTTCTGCATATTTGTTATACATTCTAAACAAATCACCAGCAAAGATGTTGGCCTCGTCCCCTCCTGCTGCTCCTCTTATTTCCATAATAACATTTTTACTATCATTTGGATCTTTTGGTAAAAGCATCACTTTAATTTTATCTTCTAATTTATTTTTTTCATTATGTAATTTGTCTAGTTCTTCTTCTGCAAATAATTTCATTTCAGGTTCTTTTGACATTTCTTTAGCTGCTTCAATATCATCATCAGTGGCTAATAGTTTTTTATATGAATTTACCACCTCTTCAAGTGAATTTTTTTCCTTTGAAATCACTTTCATTTTGTTATAATCTTCATATATTTCAGGCTTTAGTATCTCATTACATAAATAATTATATCTTTCTAATATTATATCTAATCTTTCTTTCATTATATCTCCTATCTAATCAATCATAAAGAAAGTTATTTATAATTCAGTATCATCCTCAAAATTCTCGTCAACAACGACTAAATCTTTAAGATCATCGTCTCCTTTATCATCTTCTACATCATCTAATTCATCATAATAATCTTCTTCATCATCGTCTGTAGAATCAGAATTATCATCTGTTAAAACATCATCTTCTAATTCTTCTTCTATTTCTTTTATTCTTATTTCAGAAGTATGATTTTCTCTTAAATCCCAAAAGCCTTTTGAAAGTTGAATAAATCTCTTTTCTGTTGATAATAATGCAAAGAAATCACCGATTTGTTCTTCATATGCCTTTTCTCCTAAATTAAGTTCATCACATACAATTTTGAATAAATCAGCTATTTTCATTTTCTTACCTTTTTCTTTAAGAATTGCATAAGCTAAATCATCAAATGACATAGTTTCAATATCTTCTTTTTTTATTGTTTTAAATCTCATTTTTTTGCCTCCTAAACTTGTGTCCTTTCTTACCATTAAAATTATACTTATTTTTTATATAAAATCAAGTATTTTTTTTACATTTTTATTACATAATAATAAATAAGGAAACAATTATGTATAAAAAATTACTATTTATTAAAATAATTTTATTTATTTATATCATTATTATTATAATTAATTTTAGTTTTTATGTATATGCATCTATAACACCTAAATTTGAAATTAATACTAAAAATAATATTGTGATATATGATAATAATAATTCAGAAATATTTAAAAACAGTGATCTAGATAATTATGTATCATTAGATAACATTTCAATATATGTGAAAAATTCTATTGTTTCTGTTGAAGATAAAAATTTTTATAAACATCAAGGTTTTGATTATTTGAGAATTATTAAAGCAATAATTAATAATATTAAAAGAAAATCGATTGTTGAAGGTGCTTCAACTATATCACAGCAATACATAAAAAACTTATTTTTAGATTTTGAACAAACTTGGAAAAGAAAAATTGAAGAAGCGTATTTAACATACGAATTAGAAGTTCATTATTCCAAAGATGAGATATTAGAAGGATATTTAAACACTATTGATTTTGGCTGTGGTAATTATGGGATTAAAGAAGCAAGTAAATATTACTTTAATAAATTACCTTCTGAATTAACATTGAGTGAGGCAAGTATTATAGTTGGAATACCAAAAAATCCTAGTTATTATAATCCTGTTTCTAATTATAATTCATCAAAAAAAAGACAATTAATTGTTTTAAAAACAATGGTTAATAATGGATACATTACTAAAGAAGAAATGAATGATGCCTATAATACTAAATTAACATTTTATGCTAAGAGCGATAAAAAAGAATTATCTAGTATTTATTATTATAAAGATGCTGTTATTAACGAATTATATTCAATTAAAAAAATTCCTTCATCATTGCTAAATGTTGATGGATTAAAAATATATACTTCTTTAGATACTAATGCTCAATTGATATTAGAAAATAATATTAATGAATATATGAACGATACTACTATGCAAGTCGCATCAGTTATTGTAACTCCAAATAATGGGGAGATTATAGCTTTAATCGGCGGAAAGGATTATTCTATTTCTCAATATAATAGAGTTATTTCATCTAAAAGACAAGTGGGCTCAACTATTAAACCATTTTTGTATTATGCAGCGTTAGAGAATGGTTTTACGCCTTCCACAACGTTTTTAAGTGAAAGGACTACATTTAGTTTGGGAGATAGTAATTATTCTCCTAAAAACGCCGGAAACATATATGCTAATAAAAATATTTCTTTATTAGCAGCTATTGCATATTCAGATAATGTTTATGCAATGAAAACACATTTCTTTTTAGGTTTAAATATATTAGGAGAAACAACAAAAAGAAGTGGAATTAATACAGAAGTACTGAATAATGCATCTTCTGCATTAGGAACCACCGAAATAAATATGTTGGATTACTCAAATGGATTTATAACTCTTGCTAACTTAGGAATACATAAAAATCCTCATCTTATAAGAAAGATAACAGATATAAATGATAATATTCTCTACGAATATAAGAATGAAGAAGAATACGTGTTAAACTCTAAATATGTCTATATTTTAAATAATTTACTAACATCAACATACAATTATTCAATGGTAAATTATACTTCACCCACCTTATTAAGTGTTAGTAACGTAATAAATAATAACAAATATGCTGTTAAAAGTGGTAGTACATCCACAGATTTTTTAACTATTGGATATAATAAAAATTATTTGGTAATGGTATGGAATGGAAATGATAATAATTCAAATGTTAAAAGCAGTGAATCAAAAATATCAAAAAAGATTTGGGCAAACACAATTACTAAATTAGATAATTATGATGATTCTTGGTATGATATTCCAAAAGGAATTACTGCTTACATAATTGATCCAATAAATGGAGAATTATCATCTAACAATGGATATGTTTGCTATTATGAAAAAGGAAGCGAACCCGACTATTAAAAAAGAGAAAATATTATTTTTTCTCTATTTCTATTGTTATTTGATATTTGTCAGGTAAATCTATTTCTGATACATCTACTAATCTACTAGCAGAACCAAGATTATTTGCAAAATCTCTAATTTTATTTATTAATTTTGGTAAATCTATTTCTCCATATTCATCGAGAAATTCGCTATCAATACTTGCTAATTCTTCATTCTCTTCTATAGTATCTTCGTCATTATCTATTCTTTCAATTTTATTATATTCTTGAGATACATTTAAATCTTCTAATGATGGTTCAGATGTTTCATAATTAACATCACCTAATTGTTCTTTTATTGTCTTTTGAGGAATATCATTTTCAATATTTTCACCTACTGCTTGACCCGCTTCACTAAATGGTGAAGATGGAATATTTATTTCTGTAGTTTGAGGTTGTGAATCTATTAATGTGTTGTTATTCTCAGATGATACAAAATCTTTTTGAAATGGATTAATTAATGGAGTTTCATCAGAATATTCTACAACGTTATTTTTTGGAAGTGGATCTCCTTTTAAATTATCGTTGTCATCATCATTAATGTCTATAACTTCAGGTACATTGAAATCAACGACCTCTATTTCTTCTTCTTTCTTTTCAGATGGCTGAATAGTATTTGTATTTCTTACTTCATTTAATGATGCGTCAGGTCTTAAAAATTTTTGTATATCATCTGGTATTTCAGATGATTCAACTTTATTTGCATTCATCATAACATTTATTTCGTCCTCCGTTTGCTTGACAGTTAGTTTTTCGGCGATAATTCTTTTTAACAAACTTTTTTGCAAATCAGAATTATCAAGAACTAACAAACTTCTGGCATGCCTTTCCGATATTTGGTTGTACAATAAAGCATTATGTACCTCTTCTGGTAATTTTAATAATCTTAATTTATTTGCTATAGCTGATTGGCTTACACCAAGTTTATTAGCTATATCATCTTGAGTAAAACCTTTATCTATTAATTTCTTATAGGATTTTGCTTCCTCTATAGGAGTTAAATTTTTTCTTTGTAAATTTTCTAATAGTGCTATTTCAGCACTAGTATTATCGTCTGTTTGCATTAAAACTGCAGGTATTTTTTTTATACCAGCGATCACAGAAGCTTTATATCTTCTTTCGCCAGCTATAATTTCATATTTTTCACCAATTGATCTTACAACTATTGGTTGAACAACACCATACTTAATAATGGAATTAGCAAGTTCATTAAGCTCTTTTTCATCAAAAGCCAGTCTTGGTTGAAACCTATTAGGTAAAATATCTTCCACAGGTATATATAAAATTTCCTTCTTATTTTCTTCCATATTAAATCCTTTTATTCTTATGATAATATTTTAAAGCATTTTTAATCAATTATCAAGTTATATTTAATCATTTACTTATATGTTTTTAATATAACATTATAATTTCTTGGATATTTAATATCAGTTTTACTTATTTTTTTAAATACTGGTATACTTCTTTTTGAATGTTCAATAGGAAGTTCATAGTTTATTGTTTGAATATGATTATAACCTAATTTGACTATTTCATGTGTATATTTTTTTAAATCTTCATCTATATTTGATTTCAAGGGTGTAAATAAACCACCAAGTTTTAGTAAAGCTATTGATAATTCACAGATTATTCCTAAATTTGAAACTGCTCTACATGTCACTGTATCAAATGAGTTTCTATTGTTTTTAGCATATTCTTCTACTCTACTATTAACAATTTTAACATTGTTAATTATAAGGCTTTTTTTAACTTCGTTTAAGAACATGACTTTTTTATTACTTGATTCTATTAATGTAACATCTATTTTAGGAAAAATGATAGCTAAAACCATTCCAGGAAAGCCCGCACCAGTACCAAAATCACAAACCGATAGATTTTCTTTTAAATTTAAAACCATATTTAAGCATAAAGAATCATAAAAATGTTTTAAATATATATCGTTTTTATCAATAATAGAAGTTAAATTAAACTTATTATTCCATTCAATTAATAAATCCATATATTTGTTTAATTTTGCTAGTTTGTCGTTATCTATTATTATATTTATTTTACTACACTCTTCTATAAATTCATTACTTGTCATTGTTATATTCCTTTTTTAGATACACTAGTAACATATTAATGTCAGATGGATTTACTCCGCTTATTCTACTTGCTTGACCTATAGTATTAGGTTTTATTTTTTCAAATTTTTGCTTTGCTTCTGTTGCTATATTAGGTACTTTATTATAATTTATATCAAATGGTATTTGTTTTTCTTCAAGTTTAAGTGTTTTTTCAACCTCTTTATTTGTTTTATTAATATATCCCTCAAACTTAATGTTTACTTCTGTTGTTAGTATTACGTCATAATTGTAGCTTAGTTTTAGATAATTTAATATTTCTTCTAAATTAATCTCTGGTCTTTTTATCAATTCTATTAATCTAATCTTTCCATTCATTGATGAGTTATGTCTTTTCATAAAATCTTTGTTATCTTTAGTAAATTCAAAGTAATTATTATTCAAATAATCTGTTAATCTGCTTATTTGATTAACTTTATTTATATATATATTATATTTTTCATCGTTTATTATTCCAAACTTTCTAGCATATTCGGTTAATCTAAAAGAAGCGTTATCATGACGTAACAACAATCTAAATTCTGCTCTAGAAGTTAATAATCTATATGGTTCAGTTATACCTTTATTTATTAAATCATCAATGAGTACTCCAATATATGCCTCATTTCTCTTTAAAATAAAAGGATCTTTACCTTCTATTTTTAAGCAAGCATTTATACCTGCCATTAATCCTTGTGCTGCCGCCTCTTCATATCCACTTGTTCCATTAATTTGTCCAGCAGTGAAAAGATTGTTAATAATTTTACTTTCTAAACTCATTTTTAAATCTGTGGGATCAAAAGCATCATATTCAATTGCATAACCATATTTTGTAATAACAACATTTTCTAAACCTGCTATTGTTTTTAATAATCTTTCTTGAATTTCATGAGGCATTGTTGTTGAAAAGCCACCTAAATAATATTCAATATCATCGCTTCTTTCTGGTTCTAAAAATATTTGATGATGATCTTTATCCTTAAACTTAACTACTTTATCTTCTATAGATGGACAGTATCTAGGACCGACACCTTTTATCATTCCGCTATATAAGGCACATTTATCCAAATTATCAAGAATTATTTTATGAGTATTTAAATTTGTATAAGTTAAATAGCAAGGCCTTTGATTTTTTATTTTATATGTTGGTCCATAAAAATTACTAAATGTTAAAAGATTATTATCTCCATTTTCAATTTTAACTTTACTTAAATCTATTGATTCTTTTAATATTCTAGGTGGAGTTCCTGTCTTTAATCTGATAATCTTAAGACCATTTTCTTCTAATGATTTACTTAAATACATTGAGCATTTTTCTCCATGTGGACCCCCTTTATGCTTTTCTTGCCCGCACATAATATCAGAGTTTAAATAAGTTCCAGTTGTAATTATAACCGATTTAGAATATATTTTTTCGTTAGATTCAGTTACAATTCCTATTATAGTATTATCTTTAACCATTATTTCTTTTACTAGAGACTCTTTTAATTCTAATTTTTTTGTGCTTTTTAAAGTATTAAGCATTTCTTTTTGATAGTTTATTTTACATGCTTGAGCCCTTAATGATCTCACTCCAGGACCTTTTTTTACATTAAGCATTTTTATTTGTAGGTGAGTTTTATCAGCATTATATCCCATTTCACCACCAAGAGCATCTATTTCCCTTACAACTATACCTTTTGCAGATCCACCGATAGATGGATTACATGGCATATCAGCAACATTATTCAGGTTACCCGTTACTAATAAAGTTCTTTTACCCATTCTGGCACATACCAAAGAAGCTTCGCAGCCTGCATGTCCACCACCAACTACAATTACATCATATTTCATATTACTACTTCCCTAAACAAAATTTACTAAATATTTCATCAAGTAATTCATCGCTATAGGATTCTCCAGTTATTTCTCCAAGAGTATCCCATAATTCTTTAATATCTATCTCAATCATATCAATTGGCATATTATTACTAATTGCATTTTCTATATTATTCCCAATTTCTTTGCATTTCTTCAATAAGGCAATTTGTCTTGCGTTTGATATATAAGTAAAATCACTCTCATTTATTCTATCGAATTTAAATATATTAGATATTCTTTCTTTTAATTTATCAATATTTTTTTTATTAATTGCTGATACTTTTATATAATCATATTTATTTAATTCTTCAAATTCAATATCTTTTTTATCAATTTTATTATAAACAATTAATATTTTCTTATTTTTAATTTTATTTAATATTTTACGATCTTCATTATCGAATTTGCTGCTAGAATCAACGACAAATAATATCAAATCAGCCTCATCTATCGCATTTATACTTTTTTTAATACCTAGTTTTTCAACTTTATCTTTTGTTTTTCTTATTCCTGCAGTATCAATAAAATTAATCATAATTCCGTCTATTAATATACTATCTTCTACAGTATCTCTAGTTGTTCCTTCTATATTTGTAACTATAGCTTTGTTTTTATTAAGAAGTGAATTTAAAATGCTACTTTTTCCTACGTTTGTCTTTCCAACAATGGCAACATTTATTCCGTTTTTAATTATTAACCCTTTATCACTTTCATTAATTAATAAATTAATTTCTTTATACACATCATCTAATACTTCATGGATTTTTTCTTTTGTTATAATTTCAGCATCTTCATATTCGGGATAATCAATATTTACCTCTATATTACCAATTAAGGACACTATTTTATTTCTGAGTATATTAATAATGCTATTTAATTCTTTATTAACTCCTTTAATTGCCATTTTTCTAGCACTTTCTGTTTTTGATGATATTAAATCACCTACTGATTCAGCTTCTGTTAAATCAATTCTTCCATTTAAAAATGCTCTTTTTAAAAATTCTCCTGGTTCTGCTAATCTGCATCCATTTATTAATAACAATTCCATTATTTTATTAACACAAGTAACTCCACCATGACTATTAATTTCAACAATATTTTCTTTTGTAAAAGTTTTAGGAGAAATAAAAATTGATACAAGTACTTCATCTATAATTATATCTTTGTCTATTATATGTCCATATGTAATTGTATGTGTTTCTTTACTTAATAAATCTTTATCAAACAATTTATTAACAATAGTTATTGATTCATTTCCACTAACTCTAATAACATTAATTGAACTTTCTCCTACAGTAGTTGCAACTGCAAAAATTGTATCATTCATATTAAACCTCCTTTTCTTTCCACAAGATTATAACACATTTTAATTAAAAATTATATATAAAAAAAGAAGATTATTCTTCTTTAGTTTCGCAATATTTGATGACGATGTATCTATTTGGTTCTTCTCCTTCGCTTTCAGATTTAATGTATTTAAACCCTTGTAATGCTGAATGAACAACTTTTCTTTCATAACTATTCATTGGATCTAGTTTTACTTCACCCTTCGATAAAGTGACATCTCTTGCTATTTTTTTTACTTTCTTCTCCAAAAAATAATTTTGCTTTTCTTTATATTTTTCTACATCAACTTGAACATTAATATAGAAATCTAAAGTATTATATAATGCTTGTCTTACAAATATTTGAATTGAATCAAGAATATGTCCTCTTTTTCCTATCAATAATGAATTGTTTTGAGAATATATTTCATATTTAATATTTCCATCTCTTATTTTTGTTTCGACATTGACACTAATTCCCAAATTAGATAGTAATTCTTTTAATATATCTTTTCCAATTTCTGAAGCATCCTCTAGTTTTACTAATTCAATGGTATATTTTTTTCCAAAAAGTCCACTTTTCTCCTCAGTTTCTTTAACCAAAACATCTTCCTTTTTAACATTTAGTTCATTTAACGCCTTTTCTAATAAGTTTTTTTGTGACTTTGATTGAAATACATACTTTTCCATTTTAATTCTCCTTACTTTTTGTTAAAAATGATTGAACTACCGCAAATCCATTCGATACAATCCAATATAGAGCTATTGCTGTTGGTAATTGGAATGAAACTATTACAATGAATGCTAACATAAATATACTCATCATTTTTGTTTGCTTTTGTTGTTCAGAATTTCCAGTATTGCTCATATTCTTAAATGAGAAATATGTTGCAAGTCCTATCAATACAATTAGTATTATGTACCAATAATTTCCAACTGCAAATCCTTCTGTTGGAGTGGTTCCTAAATTAAATACTAAGAAATTTTCTTCAAAGAAAGATGGAACTCTATATACTGCTTCTAAAAACATAAGAAATAGAGGTGTTTGAATTAAAGCAAATAAACAACCAGAGAAAGGATTAACATCATACTTTTTATATATAACTAACATTTCTTGACTCTTCATCATCATAGAATCTTTATCATCTTTGTCTTTGTATTTTCTTTCTAACGCATCCAAATCTTTTTGGGCTTTCTTTAGATTCTTACTCATATTAGTCGATTTTTTTGTAATCGGATACATAGCTACTCTGAATAACAACCCTATTACCATTATTGAAATAGCATAACTATTAACTAAATTTCCAAACTTGATTATCAACCATGATAATGGTTTTATAAATAGAAATGTCCACAAACCATCTGTTTTACTATTCTCTATTTTAAAAGTTTTACAATCAGGTAAATCATCTAATTTTATATCCAATTTATCTGCGTTTTCTTCATAAATCTTTAATAGTTCTCCACTCTCCGGTTTACAAATTATATTAGAAACATAACTTTTTTTCTTTCCGGTATCTTCGTTTTCGATCGTAAACCTTTTAGTACAACCACATAAACTAATTAATAATAGCAACAAAATTAATATTTTCTTTTTCATTATTTTTCTCCTTTAAATATATTTAACAAAGAATTTTGAATATCCAAATACTTCTTGTTAATTATCCCAGTCCTTAATATTATAACATAATCATATGAATTATTAAATTTATTTTTATTAAGAATATCTTTTATTATTCTTTTATAATAATTTCTATTAAAAGCTTTACCTATTTTTTTGCTAACGCTAATACAATATCTATTATTTTTAATATTATTGGCTTTTTTATATATAACAAAATAATTATTAACTACTTTTTGTTCATTTTTAGTAATAACTTCTTGAATATCATAATTCTTCTTAATAATATATTTTTTGTTCATATGTTCCCTCTACATAATTATATAAAAAAAATTACTTAATTAAAAGTAATTTTTACTTTGATAATTCTTTTCTTCCTTTTTGTCTTCTGTTTTTTAATACATTTTTGTTGTTTCTAGACATAAAACCAGATTTTTTACTTTTTTTACTCACATTTGGTTGAAATGTTCTTTTCATCTTTGCCTCCTCTAAAATTATAAATAATATAAGTTTAATTGTCAATCTAATATTTCTATCATTTCAATTTGATCATCAATTAAATCTTTAAAATCATCATAATCTTCAATTATATTATATAGATTTTTTAAAAATTCCTCCCCAGTAACAATTGAACCATTTTTTAAATTAATTTTAGATTTCAATGGAATATAATCTAATACATAATAATCTCTAAAATAATTAAAGACAGTTGATAGTTTTCCACTTTTTAATTTAATAATTTTATTTGCATATTCCAAATTAAATGGAAAAATTACAACATCATTAGGAATATTATTATTTTCTTGTTCTTGCTTTATTACACAATTTAGTTTTTTTTCTAAAATAATTTTTATCATATTATTTATAATTTCTAATTTTATTCCTATTTTTTTGTAACCAAAATATCCAGATGAAATAAGCATTAATTCTTGATATATTATATCCTCATTACTATTTGAAAAATCCAATATATTTTCAAAATTTTCAAATTTATCTTCTAATATTTTGTAAAAAATATTTTGAAAATAGCAATATAATAAATCATTTGGATATTTTTCTATTACATTATTATAAAATTTTGAATAACATATATTTAAATAATCTTCTCCACCAAATACAATTAATACCGTTTTTTCTTTATTTTCAAAAAAGATTAATTTATTTGAATCTAATTTTAAATTATAACTGGACAAATCAAAACTACCTAAATTCATATTTGCGTTATAATTAAATAAGTAATCAATTGTTTTAGAGCTATTATTAATATTTATTGTTTTTATTATTATATTGATCATTTCTTTTTTTAGTATGTTGTTTTCTTTTTTATTAAATTTTAATAAAAATTCTAACAATGAATTTATAGTTATATCTTCACTTTTTTTAATGTTTTTAAAATAAAAACACAAACAATATAGGTATAAATCCAAAAAATTAAATGGTTTTATACATGTGTATACACTTAAACCAAAATATGTTAAAAACAAAGGATTATTTTTATTTTTTATATCATTAGACATTTCTTTATCATTACTATAATAAATCATAAATTCTTTTGCTTTTTTAAAGTCATATATACTAATTACAAATAAATCAATCTTATTAATTTTAGATAATTTAATATTACAATCAATTTTATTATCAATTAAATAATTAATTAGTTTAATTGATATTCTTAAAAAATTTTCTACAAAAACAGGAACAATAATATTTGTTGGAGTTGTTGGATAATTATTATTTGAAAAAATTAAATTAATTTTAATTGATTTATTAGATTCTTTGTAAGAATATTTTATTTTTTTATAACTTAAAACATTAGTAATTGATTTAAATATATTATTAGTAACATTAGAAATATTTTTTTCATATTCATTTAATCTGCAATTATAGGAATTGACATAATCTAATAAAAATTCATAATTATTATCTTTATATACCTCAAAACACTTAATTAAATAATTTAGTAATTCATTTTTCATTCAAATCTCCTATTATATATTATCATATTCTAAATTAATTTTAAATATATTATGTTAACTTATTAACATATAATTAACATTTATCAACAAGTTGTTAACATAATAATATTTTGTTTATAATAAAATTGTTAATAATGTTAGTAACTGTTTTAGAACACGTGATTTAGTGAATAATTTTGTTTACTTTTTGTTAATAACTTGTTATTATAAGTGTTAATAATTTTTTATTGCTTTAATTTTATATTATTTTGTTTTATAATCAAAGTATAAAAAGGGCAATTTGAGAGGAAGTGATAAAGTGAATGTGGAAACTATATGGGATAAGTTTCTAGAACAAATCAAACAAAAAGTTTCACCTATATCATATAATTTATGGTTTAAAGATATTAAATTATTACAACTCAAAGATGGCAAAGCAAGAATTTATGTTGAACAATCTGATCAAAATATTGATCAATTTATTAACAGTTTAATAAAAAATTATTATGATACTATTAAAAGTATTATAGATAAGATTACTGATGATAATTATGAAATTGAGTTTATAACAGAAAAACCAAACGAAAATATTAGTAATGATAAAATTACTAACAATGATGATATTGAATTATTTGATACAAATGTTACACAGTACAAGTATTATAGTAATTTTAAAAAAGAATATACATTTGATACATTTGTTGTAGGAGATTCAAATAGACTTGCTTATGGTACTGCTTTAGCAGTTGCTAAAAAGCCAGGAAAACTTTATAATCCTTTCTTCTTACACGGAAAAAGTGGTCTTGGAAAAACTCATTTAATGCATGCGATTGGAAATTTTATTGTAGAACATAGTGATTTAAAAGTATTGTATATATCTGCTGAACAATTTATTAATGATTATACTGCTATAATAAATATTAAAAGTAAAGCTGGAAATAATATTACATATTTAGAAGCATTTAGAAATAAATATCGTAATGTTGATGTCTTAATGATAGATGATATTCAATTTCTAAATAAAGCACCAAAATCGCAAATTGAATTTACAAATACTTTTAATACATTATATGATAATGAAAAACAAATAATTATTGCATCAGATACATCTGTTAAAGATTTTAATAATTTAGCAGATAGATTAAAGACAAGATTTTTAGGTGGACTTACTGAATCAATTACTTCACCAGATATTGATTTAAAAAAAGAAATAATTATTAGTAAAATTAAAATTAATGATTATGATATAGATTTAAATAATGAAATAATTGATTATATTGCAAATAATTGTGGAAATGATATTAGAAACTTAGAAGGATCAATAATAAGACTTGTTGCTTATCAAGCAACGTTTAATTTACCAAAAATAACACTAAATGTTGCAAAAGAGGCATTACAAGAATTTACAAACGATACGACTATGTATAGAAAAACATCTGTGCCTAAAATAATTGAAGTAGTTGCTAAATATTATAATTTAGACGCTTCTATGTTAAAAGGTAAAATGAAAAAAAAATATATTGTTAATGCTAGATCAATAGCAATGTACTTATGCAGAATGAAAACTGTTGAAACTGTTGAAAGAATTGGTTTGGAATTCGGTGGTAAAGATCATTCAACAGTGGTATATTGGACTAATAAAATAACTGAAGAAATGAAGACAAATGAAATATTAAAAAATGATATTAAATTATTATCTGAAAAGATTTGTGAATAATAAACATAATTGTTAACATAAATTAACAATTAAAAATAAGATTAATATTACATTTATTTAAGTTATTAACAATATTAACATTAATAATAATAATAATAATAAAAGGAGAATATATGAAATTAATTATAAAAAAAGAAATAATTGTAAGTAGTTTAGAAAATGTTACAAAAGCTCTTTCTACTAGAAATATTATTCCAGTATTAAATGGTATAAAATTTGAATTAAAAAAGAGTGGATTGTATTTAACTTCAAGTGATAATGATATATCTATAGAAATATTTATTAATAAAAAAGATATTATCAGTATTGATGAAGAAGGAATCATAGTAATATCAAAAGGTAGATTATTATTAGATTTATTAAAAGATTTACCAATTGAATCTGAAATTTCAATTGAAAATTTCGATGAAAATGAAATCACATTTAAATCAAATAATTTCATTTATAAATCTAATTGCTTTCCTTCAAATGATTTTCCAAATATCAAATTTGAAGAAAATGAAAATTTAATTAAACTAGATGCTATAAAATTTAAAGATATTATTAGCAAAACAGTATTTGCATGTTCAAATCAAGAAAGTAGAAGATTATTAACAGGTGTTAACATTAAACTTGTAGGAGATATATTTGAATGTGTTGCAACAGATTCCTATAGATTATCTAAAATACAGTTAAATATGGAAAAATCAAATAATAATCCATTTAATATCGTAATACCATCAAGAAATATAAGTGAATTATACAAAATATTAAATTATGATAGTGAATTAAAAATATATATTTCTAATACAAAAGTATTATTTGAGTATGAAAATATTAAATTTCAATCATCTTTATTGAATGGCACATATCCGAATACAGATAATTCTATTCCAAAAGAGTTTAAAAACTCATTAAAAGTTAATATTAAAGAAGTTTTATCCGTTGTAAATAGCGCTTCAAAAATTTCAGATTCTAAAGATAAAAATATTATAGAAATGGAAATTAATAAAGATTTATTAATAATAAAAGCTTCTAGTCAAGAGTCTGGTAAATTTGAACAAAGTATTAATATTGATAATCTATCTAATAATGCTATAAAAATATCTTATAGTGCTAGGTACATGATTGATGCATTAAAAGTATTTGATTGTGAAAATATTATATTGTTAATGAACGGAGAAATTAGTCCTATTATTATAAAAGAAGAAGGAAAAGCTGAAGTTACAGAACTAATTTTGCCAATGAAAACATTTTAATTTATATAACTAAAATTGCATTTTTGCAATTTTTTTATGTTTTCGACAAAATTCGACATTATTGATGTGTTATTATATGACACAAATTTAATGAAAGGGGGAAAACTATGAAATATGAGATAAATAATGATACTCAAACAATATTACCTGTAAACTATAATAGTTCAAAAATTATCGAAAATGGTAATCAATATATAATTGAAGAAAATCCATATTCAATCATTGAAAGAAGTTGTGAGTATTTTGGAAGTTCTTATATTGGTAGAAAATCTGGTACTAAAACATTATTGGGAATAACTCACAAAGCACCTATTATTGTCGAAGAAAGTAGAGGAATAATATTCTTTCCTACAAAATCGCCGGATTCATCAGAATGTGTTTGGATTAATTTAGGTCAAGTAGGAAAGTATTACAGTGTTAATAAGCATACATCTGCTATAGAATTTAAAAATGGTGATATTTTGGAATTAGATATTTCTATCGGTTCATTAACAAATCAAGTATTAAGAGCATCTAGATTAAAAATTGTGTTAGATGAAAGAATAAAATTAAAAAAGATATAAAATATCTTTTTTTAAATCTAAAATTATGATATAATTATTATGTCGTATAGGTATACCAAAAAACCATTTAAATTAAAATTCAGTGGGTATAAGAGGTTTAAAATGAATATTACAAAAATAGAACTACATAATTTTAGAAATTATTTAAATTGTAAAATTGATAAATTTTCTAGATTAAATATTATAATCGGGCAAAATGGTGTAGGTAAAACTTCAATTTTGGAATCAATATATCTAGGAAGTCTAACTAAAACGTTTAAATCTAATGATGATACAACAATGATAAAGAATGGAACGGACGTTTTAAAAATTAAAATATATTATTATGATAATGTTAAAAATAACATTTTAGAATTGGTACTTTCAAAAAATGGTAAGAAAACTAAAATTAATGATTATTCATTAAAAAAACTTAGTGATTTTATTTGTCAATATAAAGTTATTTTTCTTTCACCAGATGAATTAAAAATTATTAAAGCATCACCAAGTGTTAGAAGAAATTATTTAAATATACAAATTTCACAATTAAATAAGGAATATATTACATTATTAAATAGTTATAACTTACTAATAAAAAATAAAAACGACTTTTTAAAAAAATTATTGTTTAATAGTAATTTAGACACTAAATATTTGGATATTGTTGATGAGAAACTTGTAGATCTTGGACTAAAAATATTTAATTTTAGGAAAGATTACATTGATAAAATAAATGAAAATATTGATAAGTATTTTAAAATATTTAATGAAAATTATAATTTATCTATTAAATATATTTCTGATTTTAATATAAATGATAAGGAAAAATTAGTGTCAATATTAAAGAAAAACAGAGTAAAAGATATAAATCTAGGATTATCTTCTTTAGGAATTCACAGAGATGATTATGATTTTATACATAATGATTTGAATTCTAAAGAATATAGCTCACAGGGGATACAAAAACTTATAATATTATCGATGAAAATAGCAGAAATAGATGTTTTTACAAAGTATTATAATATTGAACCAATCTTATTATTGGATGATTTATTTAGTGAATTGGATAATAATAACAAAAATAAGATTTTTAAATTATTAGATAAAAATCTTCAAGTTTTTATTACTACTACAGATATAAAAAATATAAATAAAAAAATAGTAGATAAGGCTAAAATATATGATTTAGATGAAAGGAAAAAATATGAAAAATGAATATACAGAAAATGATATACAAGTATTAGAAGGTTTAGAAGCTGTAAGAAAGAGACCTGGAATGTATATAGGAACAACTGGTTCAAGAGGATTACATCATTTGGTTTGGGAGATAGTTGATAATGCCGTTGATGAGGCTTTAGCAGGATTTTGTGATGATATTGAAATAATTGTTAATAAAGATAATAGTGTAACTGTGAAAGATGATGGAAGAGGTATTCCGACCGGAATTCATCCTAAAACTGGCGTTTCAACTGTTGAAACAATTTTTACAATATTACATGCGGGTGGAAAATTTGGTGGAAAAGGTTATAAGGTTTCTGGCGGGCTTCATGGAGTTGGTGCTTCCGTAGTTAATGCGTTATCTGAATGGTTGGAAGTGACAGTATATCATGATGGAAAGATTTTTTATGAGAAATTCATAAATGGAGGTCATTCTGCAGAACCATTAAAGGTAATTGGGGAATGTGATATTAATAGAACTGGTACAACCATTACATTTAAAGCAGACCCTAAAATTTTTGAAGAAACAACAGAATTTGACTTTGATGTTTTAAAACATAGAGCTAGAGAATTATCTTTTTTAAACAAAGGTGTTAGAATAATACTTTCCGATTTAAGAACGAATAAAAAGGAAGAATATCTTTATAATGGAGGAATTATAGAGTATGTTAAATTATTAAACGAAAACAAAAATGTAATTCATAATGATGTTATTTATGTTGAGGGAACAGAAGGAGATGTCGAAATTGAAGTAGCATTGCAATACAATGATAGTTACAACTCTAATGCTTATTCTTTTACCAATAATATTAACACTATTGAGGGAGGAACTCATGAAGAAGGTGTTAAGAATGCCTTGTCAAGAGTAATTAACAATTATGCAAGAAAAATTAATTTGTTAAAAGAAAAAGACGAATCTTTAACTCAAGATGATGTTAAAGAAGGACTAACAATGATTATTTCTTGTAAACATCCTGATCCACAATTCGAAGGTCAAACAAAAACAAAATTAGGAAATGTAGAAGTTAGAAAAATTGCCAGTAATATCTTTGGTAATGGATTAGAAAAATTTTTATTAGAAAATCCTGATCAGGCAAAAATAATAATTGAAAAAATATTAATGGCATCTAGAGCAAGAATGGCTGCTAGAAAAGCAAGGGAATTAACAAGAAGAAAAGGTGGATTAGAATTAACTAATCAATGGGGTAAATTAGCAGATTGTTCAAATAAAGATCCTGTTGTAACTGAAATCTTTATTGTTGAGGGTGATTCTGCAGGAGGATCAGCAATAAAGGGTAGAAATTCACGAACTCAAGCAATACTTCCATTAAGAGGAAAAATCTTAAATGTTGAAAAAGCTAGATTAGATAGAATATTAGAAAATGCAGAAATAAGAAGTATGATTACTGCATTTGGTACAGGAATTGGCGATGAATTTGATATTACAAAGTTGAGATATCATAAAATAGTTATAATGACTGATGCTGACGTTGATGGTTCACATATTAGAATTTTGTTACTAACATTATTTTATAGATTTTTTAAACCAATTATAGAAGGCGGATTTGTTTATATAGCAAAACCACCTTTGTATAAGATTACGTATGGTAAAAATTTTAAATGGATACTTAATGAGGATGAAAAAGATGATTACCTTAAATCTCTTCCTGATACAGCAAAGCCAAATATTCAACGTATGAAAGGTTTAGGAGAGATGGATGCTGACGAGCTATGCGATACTACAATGAGTATTGAATATCGTACACTTGTTCGCGTTACTTTAGAAGAAGCTATGCAGGCTGATAGTGTATTTGAAGTGTTAATGGGCGAAGAAGTTGAACCAAGAAGAAAGTTTATTGAAGAAAATGCTCAATACGTTAAGAATATTGATATATAGGAGGTTAATATGGAAGATAATAATGAATTAAATAAAGACATCGATAAATTAGAACACGTAAATATTAACAATGTTATGGAGGATTCTTTTATGGAATATTCTATGAGTGTTATTATTCAACGTGCATTACCTGATTTAAGAGATGGATTAAAACCCGTACACAGAAGAATATTGTATAGCATGTTTGAATCAGGGTTCACACCCGACAAGGCATATCAAAAAAGTGCTAAAACAGTAGGAAATGTTATTGGTAATTATCATCCTCATGGTGATACTGCTGTATATGATTCTCTTGTTAGGATGGCTCAAGATTTTAGTTATAGGTATTGTTTGGTTGATGGACATGGTAATTTTGGTTCAATAGATGGATATGGAGCAGCCGCAATGCGTTATACTGAATCTAGGCTTGGAAAAATATCTATGGAATTGTTAAGAGATATTAACAAGGATACAGTTGATTTTATAGGAAATTATGATGGAAGTTTAAAAGAACCTGTTGTTTTACCAAGTAGATTTCCAAACATCATAGTTAATGGAACAATGGGTATTGCAGTAGGAATGGCTACTAATATTCCACCACATAACCTATCAGAAGTTTTAGAAGGGTGTATAGCGTATATTAATAATCCAGATATTACATTATCTGAAATGATGGAATATATTAAAGGACCAGATTTTCCAACAGGTGCTATTATCTTAGGTTCAAGTGGTATTAAAAAAGCTTACGAATGTGGAAAAGGTACAATAACAATTAGATCAAAAGTTGAAATAGTGGAAAACAACAATCATAGTCAAATAATTATTACAGAAATACCTTACCAATTAAATAAAAATGCATTAATACATAGAATAGCTGAATTAGTTGCAGATAAAACTATTGATGGTATTGCCGACTTGCATGATGATACAAATTTAGATCACGGAATGAAGATAATTATAGATCTTAGAAGAGATTCAAATGCTAATGTTGTTTTAAATAACTTATTTAAGTTTACTCAACTACAATCAACTTTTGGAATAAACATGTTAATGATACATGACGGAAGACCAAAAATATTAGGTTTAATTGATATTATAAAATACTACATTGAATATCAAAAAAGTGTTATTTATAGGAGAACTGAATTTAATTTATCAAAAGCAGAAGCTAGATCCCATATATTAGAAGGATATAAAATTGCTTTAGATAATATTGATGAAGTAATAAGAATTATTAAATCTTCAAAGAGCGACATTTTAGCTAAAGAGCAATTAATGAGTAAGTTTGCATTATCTGATGCACAATGCGAAGCTATTTTAGAAATGAAATTAAGAAGATTAACAGGTTTAGAGCGTGATAAAATAGATGAGGAATTAAATGAATTGCTTAAATTAATTCAAGAATATAAAGAAATTTTATCTAATGAAAATAAACTATTAGAACTGTTAAAGAACGAAATGACTGAAATTAAAGATAAGTATGGAGATGAAAGAAAGACAAGAATAGATAATACTGCAATAGAATTTATCGAAGACGAGTCATTAATTCCTAACGAAAATATTGTATTGACTATTACTAAAAAAGGATATATTAAAAGGATTACAACAGATACTTACAAAGCACAAAATAGAGGTGGTGTTGGTATTAAGGGTATGACTACAAACGAAGAAGATTTCGTTGAAAATATAATATCTTTAAACACTCATGATTATGTATTGTTTTTAACTAATAAAGGAAAAGCATACAGATTGAAAGGCTATGAAATACCAGAATTTTCAAGAACAGCAAAAGGATTGCCTCTAATTAATTTAATTCAAATCGACAAAGATGAAAAAGTTAATGCTGTTGTTAAAATTGAAAATGATAATAGTGATAAATTTCTTCTATTTAGTACCAAAAACGGATTAGTTAAAAGAACTTTAATATCTGAGTTTGATAATATTAGGCTGAGCGGTAAAATTGCCATTTCTTTAAAAGAAGACGATGAATTAATATCAGTTTCTAATACTGATGGAACATACGAAGTATTAATGTGTTCTTCAAAGGGAAGAATGGCAAGATACGATGAAAATGAAATCAGAGTAATGGGCAGAACTGCATCAGGTGTTAAAGGAATTAATTTAACAAGTGATACTTGTGTAGGAACTGAAGTTACGAATATGAATACAAATGTTTTAGTGGTTACTGAAAATGGGTATGGTAAGAAAACCTTGACAGAAGAATATAGGAAAACTAAAAGAGGAAGTAAAGGTGTTAGTACACTAAATATTACAGAAAAGAATGGTAATATAATAGGTTTCAAAAATTGTACAGAAGAAAAAGATCTTATGATAGTTACTAATGAAGGCATAGTTATCAGAATTCCTGTTTCAACAGTTTCAAGTATGGGACGTGTAACACAAGGAGTCAGATTACTTAATCTTAAATATGATAGTAAAGTTGCATCTATATCAATTATCGATCATGAAGATAATGTAACTGAAAACGCAGAAGAAGCAGAATAACGCTTCTTTTTTTATGTTCCACGTGGAACATTGTTGATTTTTAACACAAAAATATAGTAAATTATTTCCCGGGAAATAAATAATGTCTTTTATGTTTCACGTGGAACATAAAAACAAAAACACAACACGAACAAAATATTTCCCGGGAAATATTTTTATATATTATAATTAATACTTTCTAAATAAGTTCTATACTATATGTTAAAATATAATGTTCCACGTGGAACATTGTAAAAATGTTGATATTATGCTTTTGATTTGATATAATATTATCAGTGCAATGCAAGAAGTGTGAACGGGTCAGAATCGGAAGAAAGCAGCCATAAACACAACTTGCATGTGCACTATTTTTATAAAGGAAGAAATGAAAAAAGTAATTAGTTTGCTTGAAAGAGAAGTAATAAAAGCAATCGCGGAAGGAGAAGTCCCTGTTGCTTGTGTTATAACAAAAGATGAAAAAATTATAGCACATAATCATAATAAAAAAATACAATTAAATAATCCCTTAGCACATGCAGAAATTTTATGTATAAAACAAGCATCAAACAAATTGAAAACATGGAATCTAAATGACTGCACAATGTATGTTTCATTAAAACCATGCAAAATGTGTGTAGATGTAATTGAGGAATCAAGAATTAAAACGGTTATATATATTACTGACAATAATAAAAATATATCAAGTACATTAAACATCGTTTCCTACACAAAATATTTAAAATCACATGACGAATTTCCTTTCTTTCAAGATAAACTTATATCGTTTTTTAAAGATAAAAGATAGAAATATAACTCTTAATTTGATATAATATATTTACGGAGGAATTATGGCATATTTAGCATTATATAGAAAATACAGACCTAAAAATTTTAATGATGTCAATGGACAAGATACGGTTGTTAAAATACTTAAAAACAGTATTATTAATAATAAAATTGGCCATGCATATGTTTTTAGTGGGCCTAGAGGAACTGGAAAAACCAGCGTAGCTAAAATATTTTCTCGTACTATTAATTGTTTAAACCCGATTGATGGAGAAGCTTGTCAAAAGTGTGACATATGTAAAAATATTGATGATAACATAATGGATATCGTTGAAATTGATGCAGCTAGTAATAACGGCGTTGATGAAATAAGAGAAATAAGAAACAACGTAACATTAATGCCTAGTTTCTTAAAATATAAAGTGTATATTATAGATGAAGTACATATGCTATCTACAAGTGCATTTAATGCGCTACTGAAAACTTTAGAGGAACCGCCAGAGCATGTTGTTTTTATACTTGCAACTACTGAAATTAATAAGGTTCCTTTGACTGTTTTATCTAGATGCCAGAAACTGGACTTTAAGAAAATTTCGCCACAAATACTTGAAAAAAGACTTAAGTATATAGTATCAAAAGAAAAAAGCAAAATTGATGATTCAGTAATCAAATTGGTTGCTGAAATTAGTGACGGTTCCTTCAGGGATGCTTTAAACTATTTAGATCAGTTGTCTTCATTAAACAAAACAAACGTTTGCGTAGATGATGTTTATGATCTTGTTGGTGATGTTCCGCAGGATATTGTTTTCAAGATACTGGATAATATTGTTGATTTCGATATTAAAGAGGGACTGTCTATTATTGATGTTTTATATCAAAATGGAAATAATTTTTATAATATTTGTGAAAGATTATTAAATGTGGTCAGAGATGTTATAATATACGATAATACTATTAATTATTTTGATAGTGAATATAGTAAGTTGCTGGATAGATTTATCGGATTAAATATTGATAAAATGATTAAACTATCTTCTGAATTGTTTGATTTATCAATCATTATGAAAAAATCTGACAATCAAAAAACTTTATTTGAGACATATTATATAAAATCTTCACTTTTATTTAAAAAAGATAATGAAACCATTAAGGAAAGCAATAAATCATCTGAAACTCCGATAAAGATATCTTCATTAGAAAAAAGCGAATCGACTGATAGTACATTTAAATGTTCAGATAATAAGGACATAATGATTAACAACTGTCTAGCACTTGCTGATAAAAATATGAAAATTTCTTTTATAAAAAAATATAGCGATATAGATAACTATATTTCTAATATTGAATATAACTCAGTGTCAAGTCTAATGTTAAAAGCTACACCTGAAGTCGTTTCGAAAAAATATATTTTATTTTCATTTAAAAACAAATTCGAAGTCGTTTTATTTGATAAAAATACAGAAGCTATTGAAAAATTATTAAATTTGGTATATAAAAGCAAATATAGTGTTGTGGCAATAGATGAAAAAAGTTGGATAAAAATTAAAGATAAATATATAAATGATTTATCAAATGGTATAAAATATAGTGTTATTGATGAGTTGAAAAGCAATAATAAAAAGAGTAAAAGCGAATTAGAAAAAGAAGCTATAAATATTTTTGGTGATGAAATAGTCACCATTCAATGAAAGGGATGATAAATATGAATATGCAAGCTCTTATGCAACAAGCAAAAAAAATACAAGGTGATTTAGAAAAAAAGACAAAAGAAATTGAATTGAAAGAATTTACACACGAAGATAACAATATATGTGTAATTGCTACAGGCAAAAACAATATCAAACGTGTAACGATTAAAAATGAGGATATAATCCAAGATAGAGAAATGCTTGAAGACGTTATTGTTGTAGCCATAAATGATGTTTTAAATCAGGTGAAATCTGAAAAAGATGAAAAACTTGGTAAATATACTGGTGGTTTAGGAGGATTATTTTAATGGCAGTTCCAAAAAGTTTTGAATTATTAAAGAATAGTTTGGAAATGTTACCTGGTGTTGGAGAAAAAACTGCTGAGAGATACGTTTATTCTCTTGAAAAAAGAAACATAGAGGATATAATAAATTTATCTGATGCTTTGATTAATTTTAAAAAAAACATTAAAAGATGTATTTCGTGCAATTGTTTATCTGACGATGAATTATGTTCAATATGTTCTGATAAAGATAGGAATCACAGTGTAATTTGTATTGTCGAAGATTCTAAAACTGTGTTTTCAATCGAAAGAACTAACAAATATACTGGAGAGTTTTTTGTTTTAAACGGCTTAATATCACCTATTGATGGAGTTAACCCTGAAGATTTAAATTTATCAAAATTAATCAATAAAATATCTTCTTCTACTAAAGAAATTATTATAGCATTAAATCCTTCAATAGAAGGAGAGGTTACCTCTCTATATATTCAAAAAAAATTAGAAAATAGAAACTTAAAAATATCTAGATTGTCTTACGGAATCCCTATGGGAGGAGATATTGATTATTTAGATCCTATAATGATTTCAAAAGCATTAGATGACAGAAAAACAATGTCATAATAGAATACAATATTCATATTAATTAATAGGAGTTCAGATGATTTATATATTAAAAAGAATTGTATATTCTCTATGTATATTGTACACTATTAATGTAATTATTTATAATTATTCAATAATAATCCCAATAAATATATACACAATAATTTTAGTTTCGTTATTTGATTTTTCTGGAATAATTGGGATTGTTTTTCTTATTTTAATATTATAGGAGTACTTATGAAAAAAATATATGATTATTTTTCAAATATGAATCGTGAAAATAAAATAAGTCACGCTTTTTTAATTGGAAACACAAATTATTTATTGTGTAAAGATGAAATTGAAAAAGTATTATCTGACTATATCTTTAAAGAAAAAACTTCTATAGATAACAACCCTGATATTATAGTTTTAGAACCTGACGGAAAGACTATTAATAAAGATCAGATAAATGAATTGTTAGCAAATTTGTCTACAACTTCTCAGATTCATGGTAAAAAGGCATATATAATTACTAATTTTGATCTTCTTTCTGATAATTTATTTAATAAGTTATTAAAAACAATAGAAGAACCATTTCCTAACACATATGCTTTTTTAATTACATCAAATATAGACAATGTAGTTAAAACAATTAGGAGTAGATGCCAAGAAATATTTATATCATCTACAATAGATTATGAAAGCGATGAGAAAGTATCAAAAATAGCATTAGATACTATTAATGCAATAGAGAAAAATGAATTAAAAACTATTGGAAAAAATAGTGATATTTATAGTATAATAGTTGATAGAGATTTGTTCAAACTGGTTATTAAACAAATGTATAATATTTATTTGTCAATATTATATAATAAGGTTGGTTATATAATGAATGAAAAGTATGATAAAATTTCCTGTAGTTCTGTAGAATTATTGTGTAAAAAAATATTAATTATTAATAGTCTAATTCAAAAAAGCAATATTAACATTAATAAAGATTTGTTTATTGATAAATTAATAGTAGATTTATGGAGGTGTAATTATGAAAATAGTATATGTTGAATTTAAGAGTAAAGGAAAACAATATGCTTTTTTTGATAACAATTTAGAACTGGAAATAAATGATTACGTTGTAGTAGAAACTGAAAGAGGTTTGCAATTTGGAAAAATTGTTAATATATGCAAGAATACATCAGAAAAAGAACATGCCAAAGTAGTCAAAGTTGCCACAGCTAAAGATATTAAACAAAATGAGAACAATATCAAGGAAGCAGAAAAAGCAGTAATTAAAGCTCAAGAGTTATCAAACGATTTTAAATTAAGTATGAAATTTATTGATGCTTTTTATACATTTGATCAAAGACAGTTGATATTTCAATTTTTATCCGACGGAAGAGTGGATTTTAGAGAATTAGCTAAATCATTAGCTGGTATATATAAGACAAGAATCGAACTAAGACAGGTAGGCGTAAGAGATAAAGCAAAAGAAATATCTGGTGTAGGACCATGCGGAAGAAAATTATGTTGTTCTTGTTTTTTAAATGATTTAGATTCTGTTACTATTAATATGGTTAAAAATCAAAATTTAGCCCTTAATCCAACTAAAATTAATGGTCTTTGTGGAAGATTGTTATGCTGTTTAAAGTATGAGGATGAATTATATACTAATAACAGGAGTATACTTCCTGAATATGGTCAAAGGTTAGAAAAGGAAGGATTCAAAGGGATAGTAACTTTTTTGGATATTCCAAATAAAAAATATATTTTGACAAGTGAAGATGGTGAAAAAAAGGAATTTATATTAGATGACAAATGCGAAAAATGCGAAAAAAAATGTAGTAGAAAATGATCTTGCATATTTTAATGATTTAAAAATATATCAAGACAACAATTGTTTTAAATTTAGTTTAGATTCTATCATTCTCCCATATTTTATTGATATTTATAAAAACACACACAATATTTTAGATCTATGTACAGGAAATGCTCCTATTCCGATAATTTTAACAAAAAGAACAAATGCAAAAATTTATGGAATAGAAATACAAAAACGAATTTACGATTTAGCTGTAAAATCAGTTAAAAAGAACAAATTAGATAAACAAATCAAAATAATAAACGAAAATATTAATGATACGTATAATAGATTTGAATCTGATAAATTTGACATTATCTCCTGTAATCCGCCATACTTTAAAAACTACATAAATAGTGTAAAAAACATTACAATAAGTAAAGCAATATCTAGACATGAGATTAACGTTTCTCTTGATGATATATTTAAAATATCCAGAAAATTACTTAAAAATAATGGTAAATTATATTTAGTCCATAGAACCGAAAGGTTAATTGATATTATATGTTTAATGAGAAAATATAATATTGAACCAAAAAAAATTAGGTTTGTATACTCTAAAAATAATATGCATTCTAATTTGATTTTGATATCCGGAACTAAAAATGGTAAAATGGGTTTCGAAGTAATGAAACCGCTAATTGTTCACAATGATGATGGGAGCTATACAAAAGAAATATTGAATATGTTTTCCTAGGAGGTATATATGATTCAAAATAGTTATAAAAAAAATAATAATGGTAAATTATATTTAATACCTACACCTATAGGTAATTTAGAAGATATTACTTTAAGGGCAATTAACGTTTTAAAAGATAGTTGTTATATATTTGCTGAAGACACAAGAGTTTCAAAACTTTTGTTAAGCAAATTAGATATAAAAAACAAAAAAATATTTTCGTGTCATAAATACTCAGAAGAAAAAAACAAAGATAAGATTTTTGAAATTATAAAGACGGGTAATGACGTGGTATATATGAGTGATAGAGGGACTCCGCTTATATCTGATCCTGGAGAAGTTATAACAAACTATTTAATAGATAATAATGTCAATGTCATTGCACTTCCAGGTCCAAGCGCTCTTTTGCCAGCAATAAATATGTCTGGATTAGATAATTCAAAATTTCTTTTTTATGGTTTTTTAAATAGTAAGAATTCAATAAAATGTAATGAATTAAAAAAAATATGTAGCATTCCATATACAATTATTTTTTATGAATCTCCACACAGAATAATTGATACGTTAAAATGTATTGAAAAGATCTTAGGTAATAGAAAAATGTCTATAAGCAGAGAAATATCGAAAATATATGAAGAAGTATTTAGAGGAAAAGTATCTGATGCAATCGACTATTATAAAGATCCTAAAGGTGAGTTTGTAATTATTATTGATGGTAATAAAAATACAGATGATGAAGTTGATTATGTCTCCAAAGTATCAGAACTAATTGATAGAGGTTATAAAATGTCAAATGCAATTAAAGAAATTGCGACATTGTATGGAATTTCTAAAAATGAGCTGTATAATGAATGTAAGGAGAAATTATTATGAAATTAATAGTTGGTTTGGGTAATCCTGGAAAAGACTATATAAAAACAAGACATAATATTGGCTTTATAGCTTTGGATTGTTATGCAGAACAATACAATTTAAAATTTAAAAATAAACATAATGGTTTATATGCAGAAACAATTATTAATGGCGAAAAAACAATTTTATTAAAACCATTAAGTTATATGAATTTATCTGGTGATGTTGTAAGAAAATATTTTGATTATTATAATCTTTCTGAAAATGATATTTTAGTAATATATGATGATGTGGTTTTTAAGACTGGAACATTCAAAATTAAACGAGGGGGAAGTTCTGCTGGACATAATGGTATAAATGATATAATTAATAAAATTGGTACAGAAAAAATAGCTAGAGTTAGAATTGGCACTTCTAAAACTAAAACCAAATTATTTGATTATGTTTTGGGAGAATTTTCCAAAACTGATTATGAGAGAATTTTAAACATTTTGCCAACAATTAATAATATTATTAATGATTTTCCTGCTTTAGGCATAGATGGATTAATGGCAAAATATAATAAAAAGGATAAAAATGAAGAGGAGACTGTGTGAAAGATTATTTGATTTTGATTTAAATAATCATAATTTGTATGTGTCAAATAATAGTATATATATGGAAGTTATTCTATATATTTTTAGTCATACCAAAAAAGATTTACTATTAGTTTATCCAACATTAAATGAAGCAACTGTAGCTTTTAATTCGTTAAAAAATTATGACGATTCTGTTTATATTTTTCCTGAAGATGATTTCATTACAAAAAGTGCAATAGCTATTTCACCAGACTTACTTTTTTTGAGACTTAAAATACTTAATAGTTTATTGAATAAAGATAAAAAAATTGTTATTACTCATTATAATAGTTTTGTTAAAAAATTACCTAATAGAGAAGATTTTGTTAAAAACGAAATTGTCTTGAAAAAAAACTCTAATATAAATAGAGATAATTTAATTAAAAAATTATACAATATAGGTTATAAAAAAGAATCTTTAGTTATGAATACTTCAGAATTTGCTATAAGAGGTTTTGTTATGGATATATTTCCAATTCATGAAGAAAACCCGGTAAGAATAGAGTTTTTTGATGATGCCATTGAATCTATTAAATATTTTGATGAAACAACACAAAAAACTATTGATTCTAAATGCATAGATTCAATTACTATTAATGCTATTAAAGATGATTTTGGTAATAACAAAACAAGTATTATTGATTTTTTTGATAATATTTTAACAATATATATTAATTATAATGAATTAATTAAAATTGAAAAAATGAATATTCCGCAAATTAAATATTTAGATATACAAAATGAAATATTTAAAGTTAAAGATTTGATTAAAGAAACAGATATTTATATAAATACTATTGATAACAATAAAAAGTATGACTTGGTAATTGAAGCAAAATCTATTGAGTACTATAATAATAATAAAAATGAGTTTATCAATGATATTATTAAAAATAACGGAACATTATATTCAATTAATGATAAAACTATTACATCATTAAAGGCAAAAAACATTAAAATAGAAAATGAATATTTAGAAAATGGATTTATTTATAATAATAATTATTATTATTCTGATAATGATTTGTTTAAATTCACTAAGGCTCCTAAACTTATATCAGACTATAAATATGGAAATAAAATTGATAGTTTAGATAAATTGAAAATAGGTGATTATGTGGTTCATAGAAAATCCGGTATTGGAATATATATGGGTTTAAAAACAATAGAGAAAAACGGATTAAAAAAAGACTATATTTTAATCCAATATAAAGGTAGTGATAAATTATATTTGCCAGTTGAAGATATTGAAAAATTATATAAATATACCTCTAAAGAAGGTGCAAAACCAATAATCCATAAATTAAATAGTGTTGAATGGACTAAAACAAAGTTAAAAATTAAGAATAGGTTAAAGGACATTACAGGCGAACTTTTGAAAATATATAAAGAAAGAAACAAAGCAACAATTGAACCTTTTTCTAAAGATGATGAAAATCAATTAATATTTGAATCTGAATTTCAATATGATGTGACTGTTGATCAGTATAAAAGTTCAGAGGAAATAAAAAGAGATTTAGAAAAAAGAAGTCCAATGGAAAGACTATTATGTGGGGATGTAGGCTATGGTAAAACCGAAGTGATTTTTAGAGCTATATTTAAAACTGTAATGAACGGTAAACAAGTAGCTTATTTGTGTCCAACAACGATTCTTTCATATCAACAATACAATAGCGCTTTGGATAGATTTAAAAATTATGGTGTAAATATAGCATTAATCAATAGAGATTTTACAAATAAAGATGTTCAAAATAAACTTAACAAACTTAAAGAAGGCAAAATTGATGTGATTTTTGGTACACACAGACTTTTAAGTAAAGATGTAATCTTCAAAGATTTAGGTTTGTTAGTTATTGACGAAGAGCACAGGTTTGGTGTTGAACAAAAAGAAAAAATCAAATCAATGAAATCTAATGTACATGTTTTGTCGGTTTCTGCTACACCAATACCAAGATCTCTTCAAATGTCTCTTGTTGGTATTAGAGATATGTCATTAATTGAGAGTGCTCCTAAAAATAGATACCCTGTTCAAACATATGTTATAGAATATAATGAGATGCTATTAAGAGAAAGTGTTATCAACGAAATGTCTAGAGGTGGACAATGCTTTATTCTTTATAATAATATTTTTAATATGGAAAAAGAATTAATCAAGTTAAATAAGTTAATTCCTGAAGCAAGAATTGGTTATGCACATGGTAAAATGTCAAAAAACGAGATGCAAGAAAGAGTATATGAGTTTACAAATTACAAATACGACGTTTTGCTTAGCACTACTATTATTGAAAACGGAATAGATATTCCTAATGCGAATACAATTATCGTTTTAGATGCTGATAGGTTTGGTTTATCTCAACTTTATCAAATAAGAGGAAGAGTCGGAAGAAGTAATAGAATTGCATATGCTTACCTTATGTATAGAAAAGAAAGGGTTCTAACTTCTACCGCTGTAAAAAGACTTGAAGCTATTAAAGAATTTACCGAACTTGGAAGCGGGTATAAAATATCGATGAGGGATTTGGCAATAAGAGGAGCCGGAGATATTTTAGGTAGCGAACAAGCTGGTTTTATAGATTCTATAGGTGTTGATATGTATCTTGATTTAATTAACGAAGAAGTAAAGGGTATAAATATTGATGATGAGGATGATAATAAGACTATTATACCAATTGATGTCGAAACTCATATTGATGAAAATGTTACTGATGAAAATTCAATAATAATTAGTTTACATAAGAAAATCAATGGAATAACAACTAAAAAAGAATTAATTGATGTTATGGATGAAATAAAAGATAGATTTGGAAGAACTAATGAGCAACTTGAAATATATGCTTATGAAAAATATTTAGAGAAATTGCTGTTAGTTTCAAATGTTTTGGTCCTTAAAAATAATGATATTAAAATTGTGTTTAAACTTAATGAAAAATCTTATTCCAATATAAATGTTGAAAAACTATTTGTTGATTCAATGAAAATTTCTATCAAGTTTAATTTTGAATATTTAAATAAATCCATTCTAATCACATTACTAAAAGCAACACTTGATGAGAATTATATTTTCTATTCAGTAAGATTACTTGAATTAATAAATAATTTGAAAAAATAGTATAATAATTTAATATAATATCAAAATAGTATTAGTAGGTGATATTTTGATAAATACTGGAATAATAAGAAAAATAGATAATTTAGGACGAATAGTTTTACCAAAAGAATTGAGATATGGTTTAAACATTGAATCTGGTGATGATTTTCAAATACTTGTTGATAATAACAATATTATATTATCTAAATATTCCAAAACGAGTGCTTACGAAGATAAAATTATTAATCTGTTAAATGTATTTAATTCAAATATCCAATATAATATTTTATTAATCATTAAGAATATATCATTACCTAATTATGAAGTTGTTAATAATGAATTATTGAATATTATTAAAGATAGAAAGAAGTATTATAATTTAAGCAGTATTAAAATTGATAATGAATTAACTATTAATAATTGTTCTTTATTATATCCAATAGTTTTCGAAAGCAATCTAATTGCAACTATAATAGCATATGGGAGTGGAAATATTAGAGAAATAGAAGTCGATTGCAATATATTAAAAGATTTAATTGTTAATATTATTGTAGAAAAATAAATAATAATGTAAAATTATTGTATCTTTTGTCAAAAGCATTGAAAATATGCTTTTTTATTGAAATAATATGTGCGGAGGATTATATGCATAAATTAATTAATAAAGAGATATTATATAAATATTTATTATTTGCTTTTATTAGTTGTGTAATATTACTTGTTCTTTTAATGGTATTATTAAATCAAAAGATTGAATTATCATTATTGCCGTTTACTTTTATTTGTGCATTTTATATGATAAGGGGAAGTTATATATTTTTAATAGAAAAAGAATATGATTGATTCACACGCTCATATAATTGATGAATTTTTTGATAGTATTGATGTTTTGGTTGATACAATTAAAAGTAATGATGTTAAATGTGTTATAAATTCTGCGGATAATTTGGACACTACAATTGAAGTTTTAAATTATTCTAAAAAGTATAAAAATTATTTATTCCCTACATGTGGTATTCATCCACAAAATATTAATAAAAATATTAATAATGATTTGATAGAAATAGAAACGTTATTAAAGAATAATAGGTTTGTTGCTGTAGGAGAAATAGGATTAGATTACAATTATTCTAAAAATAACATTCCAGAGCAAAAAGAAGTATTTATAAAACAAATACTTTTAGCAAATAAATATAATTTACCTATAGTAGTTCATACGAGAGATTCAATACAAGATACATTAAATATTTTAAAAAAATACAAATCTAGGGGTGTTATTCATTGTTTCTCTGGTAGTGTTGAAATGGCAAGAGAATTTGTTAAAATGGGATATTACTTAGGAATTGGTGGAGTTTTAACATTTAAAAATTCAAATTTATACAAAGTAATTGAAAAAATAGATTTGGATAGGTTATTATTAGAAACTGATAGTCCTTTTCTATCACCGGAACCTTTTAGAGGGAAAAAAAACACTCCTGATAATATTAAATATGTTGCATTAAGAATTGCAGAAATTAAAAACATTTCATTTGAAGAAGTGATCAAAAAAACTACAGAAAATGCTATTAATGTTTTTGACTTAGAAATATAACTATAGTATAATTTGTTTAGGAGTATCTATGAGAAAATACGTTCTAAGCAGAATTAAAATGGCAACAGAAGTAATTATTTTAATTACTATTTTGTTTTTTATTAAAAATTCTACTTTTAATGATTCTACTTTGACAGTTGCACTTAATACTAATTTAGGTAAAGTATTAGATGAAGAAGTAATTGAGAATAGTCAAAAACTATTGTATAAGCAAAGTGCATATACATCTATTTATTCTTTTAATGGTGATTTAACTGGATATGCTGGTGATTGTGCTTTATGTAGTGGGTACTTAGCTTGCCCCCCAAGAACAAATGTTTTAGAAGAAGGTATTTATTACAATGATAATGTATATGGAACAATTAGAATTGCTGCAAGTAGTAAAAATTATCCATGCGGAACGATTATAAGATTTTCTGTAAACAAGTTATCTGAAGAACCAATTGTTGCAATTATTCTTGATAGGGGTGTAGGTGGAAATGATATAGATTTATTAACTGAAAATGAAGATTATGCTATTAAAAATGTTGGTAGAGTTAGAAATTTGGAATTTGAAGTCCTTAGAGAAGGATGGAATTAATGAGAAATTTCGAGTACAAAAAAAATCTTGGTCAAAACTTTTTAAATGATAAAAATATAATAGAAAAAATTATTAATAATGTAGAATATGTAAAAAACTCACTAATTATTGAGATAGGACCTGGAGCAGGTGCATTAACATCTTATCTTTCTAAGCTCGATACTAATGTAATATGTTTTGAAATAGATACTAGATTAAAGGAAACTCTTTCAAAATATGAAACCGGTAATCTTAAAATAATTTATGAAGATATTTTAAAGGTAAATTTAAAAGAATATGTAAATCATTATGATAAAATTATTGTCATTGGAAATTTACCATACTATATAACCACTCCGATTATTAAAAAAGTTACTTATGAATGTAATCCTGATGAGGTTATAGTTATGATTCAAAAAGAAGTTGGTGAAAGATTTATATCAAAACCTAATAATAAGTTGTACTCATCAATTTCAGTATTTTTACAATATAATTATGATGTAAATAAGATTTGTGTTGTAAATAAAAAATGTTTTTATCCAATTCCAAAGGTTGATAGTGTTGTAATTAAACTTATTAAAAGAAATAAAGAAAAAATTACCAATTATGAATTGTTTGAAAAAATAGTAAAAGATTCATTTATGCATAAAAGAAAAAATTTGAAGAATAACTTAAGTAATTATGATCAAGTTAAACTTCTAAAATTGTTAAACGATGTCGGAAAAGACTTAAGTTATAGAGCAGAAAATTTATCTGTTTCAGATTATGTATATATATCTAATAATATAAATTAGATATATTTTTTTTATTTTATAATATAATTTAACAGGAGAAAATATGTTAAAAATTGGAGACTACGTGTCTAGAAAGAAATATGGTAATGACATTATTTTTATTATTGATAGAATAGAAGATAATATAGTATATCTAAAAGGTTGCGATGTTAGATTATATGCGGATGCTAGTATTAATGATTTAATATTAATGCCTATTCCTAAAAAAAAAGAAAACAAAGACGTTTTAAGAAGAGTTGATTCAGATACGTATTTTTATATACCGGGAGTTGTTTTGCATCTAGATAGCGATAAAAACTATCTTGAAAAGTGTATTAATTATTATAAGAATCAGAATATTAAAGTTTATGGATATATTAGTAGTGAAGAAAATTATAAGAATATTATAATTGAATTAATTAATAAATACAATCCAAATATTGTTGTAATAACAGGTCATGATGCTTACTATAAAAAAGGTAAAAATGGGAAAAAATATAAAAATAGTGAATTTTTCGTTGAAACTGTAAAAATGATAAGAAGATATAGAAAAGATATAATAATATTTTCTGGAGCTTGTCAAAGTAATTATGAAGAATTAATAAAATCGGGTTCTTCGTTTGCATCAAGTCCCAAAAGGGTTAACATTCATGCTTTAGATCCTGCTATAGTTGCTTCATATCTGGCATTATCGTGCGTAAATAAAACTGTAGATTTAAAAGAATTGTTATCTGAAACATATTATAAAGAAGATGGAATTGGTGGGTTAGAAGTAAATGGTACAATGTTAACAGGTTATCCAAGAGGAGAAATATAAATTGAATATAGATATCATTAAAAACAAAATTAAAAGTATGTTAAACCAAAAACTTAAAATCAAAGTATTTCTTGGAAGAAACAAGTACGAATATTTAGAAGGATATATTACCAAAATGCATTCTAATATTTTCACAATAACTACTAATAAAGGAATAAAAACATTCTCATATACTGATATTTTAACTAAAACAGTTATTCTATCAAAGTTTAATTAAACAAAAATAGTTGATATTGTCTTTTTTTTGTAGTACAATTAAATTATCTTAATGTTAAGGAGGTATACTATGGAAATTACATCAGTAAGAGTTCATATAGAATAGAAGATAATATAGTATATCTAAAAGGTTGCGATGTTAGATTATATGCGGATGCTAGTATTAATGATTTAATATTAATGCCTATTCCTAAAAAAAAAGAAAACAAAGACGTTTTAAGAAGAGTTGATTCAGATACGTATTTTTATATACCGGGAGTTGTTTTGCATCTAGATAGCGATAAAAACTATCTTGAAAAGTGTATTAATTATTATAAGAATCAGAATATTAAAGTTTATGGATATATTAGTAGTGAAGAAAATTATAAGAATATTATAATTGAATTAATTAATAAATACAATCCAAATATTGTTGTAATAACAGGTCATGATGCTTACTATAAAAAAGGTAAAAATGGGAAAAAATATAAAAATAGTGAATTTTTCGTTGAAACTGTAAAAATGATAAGAAGATATAGAAAAGATATAATAATATTTTCTGGAGCTTGTCAAAGTAATTATGAAGAATTAATAAAATCGGGTTCTTCGTTTGCATCAAGTCCCAAAAGGGTTAACATTCATGCTTTAGATCCTGCTATAGTTGCTTCATATCTGGCATTATCGTGCGTAAATAAAACTGTAGATTTAAAAGAATTGTTATCTGAAACATATTATAAAGAAGATGGAATTGGTGGGTTAGAAGTAAATGGTACAATGTTAACAGGTTATCCAAGAGGAGAAATATAAATTGAATATAGATATCATTAAAAACAAAATTAAAAGTATGTTAAACCAAAAACTTAAAATCAAAGTATTTCTTGGAAGAAACAAGTACGAATATTTAGAAGGATATATTACCAAAATGCATTCTAATATTTTCACAATAACTACTAATAAAGGAATAAAAACATTCTCATATACTGATATTTTAACTAAAACAGTTATTCTATCAAAGTTTAATTAAACAAAAATAGTTGATATTGTCTTTTTTTTGTAGTACAATTAAATTATCTTAATGTTAAGGAGGTATACTATGGAAATTACATCAGTAAGAGTTCATAAGGTAGAATTAGAAAATTCTAGAATGAAGGGAATTGCATCAGTTGTTATAGACGATGCTATTGCAATTCATGATATTAGAATAATCGAAGGCAAAGAAAATTTATTTATCGCTATGCCAAGTCGTAAGACACCTGCCGGAGAATATAAAGATATTGTTCATCCAATTAATCAAGAAGTAAGAACTACATTTGAGAAGACAATACTTGATGCTTATGAAAATGCCGAAGAAGATACAAAAGAGGCAGACGAAGAGTAGTAAATGATAATAAGGACTCATATAGTAGTTCTTTTTTCATATTATTAATTAAGGAGATAATATGGATAAATTAACTACTGTGGAGGTGTTAAATCATAATATAAGTATTACTGATAGAAAAAACATCGTTTTATCTGGTATAAAAAAAATAAGCAGTTTTGATGAGTGTGAATTTTTTGTTGAATCAGTAATGGGACCTATAATAATTAAAGGTGAGGGCTTAGAATTATTAAAGCTTGATACTTTTCAAGGAAATTTATCAATAAAAGGAAAAATTAATTCTATAAATTATTTAGATTCAAGTAATAAAAGAATTAAAACGGAATCAGTTTTATCTAGATTGTTTAAATAATGGATATTACTATTCAACTTATTTGTTTATTATTTTCACTGCTTTATGGTGTCGTTATATCTGCTTTTTTTTATTTGACCAAAAAATTTTATTATAAGTTTAATAAAATGTATAGATTATTAAATTCTATATTGTTTTTTAATATTTTCTCAGTAATATACTTTTTAATTATGAGAATAATAAATAATGCGAATATACATATATATTTTATTATATGTATATTTATATCTTCATATTTTTCATATAAATATTTACGAAAAATATGTAAAACTATGCCTTATTAATTGTTTATAAATATTTGGTACTGTATAATTATTGTTGAAAATGGAGTATAATATGAAAAAATTGAGTCCAAAAACTAAATTTAGAGTAACTTTTTTGTTTTTGTGTGTTATAATATCTTTTAGTTTTTTTATATATACATTATTTTCAAATGTTACTCAAATGATTAATAATGTTAAAGAAAACAAATCATTAAAAGAAGAATATGCAGATTCATTAAAAAAGGAAGATGAATTAAATAGCGAAATCGAGAAACTTCAAGATCCAGAATATCTTGCAAGATACGCAAGAGAAAAATATTTATATTCTGCTGATGATGAAATTATTATTAAAATAGAGGAGTAATAATGCTTAATATGGATGATGAAATCAGTTACATTGAAAATGATATTGGTTTAAGTAAGAATGATAAAATAGTTGTTGGAGTATCGGGCGGACCTGATTCAATGGCTTTATTAGATGTTTTAAATAGTATAAAATCAAAATATGATTTAGTTTTAATTTGTGCCCATGTAAATCATGGAAAAAGAAAAGAAAGCGATCAAGAAAAAATAGATTTAGAAAAATATTGTAATGAAAACAATATAATTTTCGAGTATGTTAAAATATCTAAATGGGGAGAAGATAATTTTCATAATGAAGCAAGAAGTGCTAGGTATAATTTTTTTGAAGATATTATCAAGAAATATAATGCTAAGTATTTGATGACTGCTCATCATGCGGATGATTTAATTGAAACTATATTGATGCGAATTGTAAGGGGATCTACTTTAAAAGGTTATAGCGGTTTTGCAAAGTTTATTGAAAAAGATAATTATTTTATTGTTAGACCTTTAATAACAAAAACTAAAGATGAACTTCTTGAATATGTAAATAGTAAAAACATCAAATATGCATGTGATGAGTCTAATAATGAAGATCATTATACAAGAAATAGATATAGACATGTTGTTTTACCTTTTTTAAAAAAAGAAGATAAAAATGTTCATAAAAAGTTTTTGAAATTTAGTGAGACTTTGCTTGAAAATAGTGAATTCATTGATAATGAAGCAAAAAAATCTTTTAATAAAGTAGTTCAAAATGGAAAGATAATTATTGATAAATTTTTAGAATTAGATCATGTTATTCAAACTAAAATCGTTTATAATATACTAGAAAAAATTTATGGAGATGATTTGCTTATTGTTGGTGATACTCATGTTGAACTTATATTAAGTTTAATAAAATCTAACAAACCAAATAGTTTAATTCATTTACCAAATAATGTTATTGTTAATAAGTCTTATAATGAAGTTACTTTTAGTTACGATGAGCAAACTAGTGATACATTTGAAATTGAAATAAATGGGCAAGTAAACTTACCTAATGGTAAAAACATTGATATAATTAGCGATGTTAATGATAAAAGTAATTATGTTACAAGATTTAATAGTAAAGAGGTCTCTTTACCATTATTCGTTAGGAATAAAAGAGCTGGAGATAAAATTGAGGTAAAAGGAATGAATGGTACGAAGAAAGTAAATCATATTTTTATTGACAATAAAATTAAAATGTCTGATAGAAATGAATGGCCTATTGTTTTAGATTCAAACGAGGTAATAGTTTGGGTTCCTGGTTTAAAAAAATCCAAACTTGACAAAGATATAGGCGAAGAGTATGATATAATACTAAAGTATTATTAGAAAGGAAAACAATATGAATATTAAAAAAACTAAAAACAAATCAATGAGTTTTATGCCTTATATTATGCTTGCTATAGTAATTATTTGTGCATATTTCTTTTTAAGTAGTATAGGTACAATAGTAAATGAATTAGACTATAGTGAACTTACTAAAGAAATCAATGAAGGAAATGTTACTGAATTAACTGTAACACCAAGAAGTGGTTCTGGAGTATACATTATTACTGGTAAATTAAAAGATTATGAAAAAGGCGAAACATTTAGTGTAACTATTCCATATACGGATACAGTTATTTCTGGTATATATGAATCAGCTGAATCTAAAGGATTATCTGTAGAAACTAATACTAATCCGGAAAATAGTACATGGTTATCAATATTATTAAATGTGTTTCCGTTTGTATGTTTTGGTATATTAGCATATGTAATGATTGTTAAATTAAGCAATAATGGTAAAGGTACATTTGATTTTGGTAAAAGTAAAGCAAAGTTATCTGATGAAACAGGAAAGAAGACATTTGCTGATGTTGCTGGATTAAAAGAAGAAAAAGAAGAAGTTGAAGAATTAATAGATTTTTTGAAAAATCCAAAAAAATTTACTAAGATGGGAGCTAGAATTCCTAAAGGAGTACTATTAGTAGGTCCTCCAGGAACAGGAAAAACATTGCTTGCCAAGGCTATTGCTGGAGAAGCAAATGTTCCGTTCTTTTTTATAAGTGGTTCTGATTTTGTTGAATTATTCGTAGGTGTAGGTGCTTCTCGTGTAAGAGATATGTTTAAACAAGCAAAACAATGTGCACCATGCTTAATTTTTATTGATGAAATTGATGCAGTTGGAAGAGAAAGAGGAACAGGATTAGGTGGTGGACACGATGAAAGAGAGCAGACACTTAATCAATTATTATCCGAAATGGATGGTTTTGGTGAGAATGAGGGTATTATTATTTTAGCAGCAACAAATAGACCTGATGTTTTAGATCCTGCATTATTAAGACCGGGAAGATTTGATAGACAAGTTACTGTTAATAAACCTGATGTTAGAGAAAGAGAAGATATATTAAAGGTACATGCTGTTAATAAACCATTAGATTCGTCAGTTAAACTAAAACGAATTGCTGAAAGGACTCCCGGATATTCTGGAGCAGATTTAGAGAATTTATTGAATGAAGCTGCTTTATTAGCTGTAAGAAGAGATAAAAAAGTTATAACTATGGATGAGATAGATGAAGCAAGTGATAGAGTTCTTATGGGTCCTGCTAAAACAAGTAGGAAAGTGACGGACTATGAAAAGAAAATAGTAGCATATCACGAATCTGGACATGCAGTATCTGGAATAGTTCTACCAAATGGAGAAGAAGTTCATAAAATTACTATTATTCCAAGAGGAATGGCTGGTGGTTATACACAAATGCTTCCTAAAGAAGAAAGAACTCTTGTTTATACAAAAAAAGAATTACTAGAACAAATAATAACATTATTATCAGGAAGAGCTAGCGAAGAAACATATTTAGATGAAATATCAACTGGCGCCAGTGATGATTTGAAAAGAGCTACCAAAATAGCTAGAAGCATGGTTACAGAGTATGGTATGAGTTCTTTAGGCCCAATGCAATTTGAACATAGAACAGAAAGTGTATTTTTAGGTAGAGATTATAATCAAAGTAAAAATTTCTCTGATCAAGTTGCTTTACAAATAGATCAAGAGGTTAAAAAAATTATTGATGAATGTTATAAAGAATCAAAGGATATCGTTCGTAAAAACAAAAAACTTATAGATATTCTAGCAAACACTCTTATTGAAAAAGAGACACTAACTAAAGAAGAAATAGAAGATATTGTTGAAGCAAATAGTGATTATAAGTTTAATCATGAATCATTCAGTGATAAAGATGAAAGTATTAAAGAAGTTCAAGTTAAAAAAGAAGAGTCTAAATCTAAAAAAGAAGAAGAAAAGAAAACTGAAGAAAAATAATTATCTTCAGTTTTTATTTAATGTTTTATGTGTTAAAATATATTTAGTGTAATTGTATTATTATTATGTTATACTTATTAATCGAAAGGAAAATATTATGATATTATTTATAGATACCCATGACAATTTAATAACCATTGGACTTAAAAATAATGATAAAATAATTATTAAAGAAAAATATAGTGAATTTAATCATTCTGTTAATACAATGCCTTTAATAGAAGAAATATTTAGAGAAAATAATTTGAATATTAAGAAATTAACTAAAATTATTGTTGTTAACGGTCCTGGTAGTTTCACTGGAATTAGAATCGGACTCTCTATTGCTAAAACTATGGCTTACGCACTAAATATTTCAATTAGTACTATATCAAGTTTGATGGCATATATTGTTAGCAGTAATTTTAATTGTGATAAAATGTGCACTATTGAAGATAATAAGGGATATTATGTTTCTGTATGTGATAAAAATAATAATGCTATAATTGAAGAAAAATACGTTGAAATAAATGATTATAAATATAAAGAAGTTGATCATAAACTTGATGTTGAAAAAATTATTTTGTTTTTAGATAGCACTCCATCAGAGAATGTTCATCATATTAAAGCTAATTATGTAAAAAAAATCGAGGTGGAAAAATGATTACTAGAGAAGAAATAAATGATATAGATAGACTTTATAATTATGTTAAAGATGATAAGATATTTGGGTATTTAGAAATAAGAGTTATTGATGACGTTATTGATATAATTAATGTTTATACAAATGAAGAAAATAGAAGAATAGGTGTTGCTACTGCTCTTTTTGAATATATGTTTAATAATGAAAAATATAATAGAATTATGTTAGAAGTAAATGAGAATAACAATGAGGCAATTAAACTATATAGTAAACTTGGATTTAAAGAAATTAGTGTAAGAGATAGATACTACAATGATGGATCAGCTATAATAATGGAGAAGTTGAAAATATGAAAGACGTTTATATTTTAGCTATTGAATCTTCTTGTGATGAAACTAGCGTTAGTATTGTAAAGAATGGTAAGAACGATATATCAACAATTATTAACAGTCAAATTGATGTTCATACTAAATATGGTGGAGTTGTTCCTGAAGTTGCTAGTAGACTTCATTTGGAAAATATAACTATGTGTATTGATGAATGTATATGTAATGCTAATATGAAACTTGATGATATTGATGCTTTTGCATGTACTTATGCACCCGGATTGCTTGGAAGTTTACTTGTTGGAGTTGAATCTACTAAAACTTTAAGCTTTGTATATAATAAGCCATTTATTGGGGTTAATCATATGATGGGACATATTTATGCCAATATGATAGAAAATGATTTAAAATACCCTTTAATATCTCTTATAGTAAGTGGAGGTCATACTGATTTAATTCTTATGAAAAGCGAGAACGAGTTTAAATATTTAGGTCAAACACTTGATGATGCTATTGGAGAAGCTTATGATAAGGTTGCAAGAATACTAGATCTTCCATATCCAGGAGGACCAAATGTTGAAAAATATGCATTACAAGGAAAACCAAATTATAAAATGCCAAATATATTAAATGACGAATCATATAACTTTAGTTTCAGTGGCATTAAAAGTCATATTAATAATTTTGTACATAATGAACATCAAAGAAATCATGATATTAATAAATACGATATTGCATCTTCTTTCCAGGAATGCGTAACTAATTTACTAGTTTCAAAAACAAAAAAAGCGTTGCTTGACACTAATATTAAAACTTTTATTATGAGTGGGGGTGTTGCAAGCAATACTTATATTAGAAATGCTTTGAAAGATATGTGTAATGATATTGGAGTTAATATGCATGTACCTGAAAAAAAGTATTGTACTGATAATGCAACAATGATAGGAGCAGCAGCGTATATATTATTCAAAGAAAAAAAATTTTCTGATTTAAGTTTAAATGCTAAACCAAATTTGAATTTGTAAAAAGAAATAGTTTTAGATAACTATTTTTTAAATACAACAAATTTACTTAAAATATAATTTACTATAGTAATTAATATTTGACAAAATATGGTCCATATTATCACCCAATTATTGCTGTTTAATTTCAACAGTGTAATAAAAAACCACATAATAACCATTTCCATTAATAGTGTTGATATTCTTACAAAGTAAAATTTGACAGCTTCTTTAAATTTCTTTTCATTTTTGCTTTTAAATACAAATACTCTATTAGCAAAATAAGCAAATGTAACTGCGCATATCCAAGAAATAATTATTGCTATTTGTAATTCAATCGCATTACTTGCTTTCAAAAAAGTAAATAATAAAATATACTTCGTTAATAAACTTACTAAAGTTGTAAGTCCACCAACTATGAGATAATTAATTATTTCTTCATTCTTTTTATATAATTTCATAATATTATATTTTTTCATTTTTACCTATAATATATCATCTTCAAAACCTATTTTATCATTTTCGATAAATAGAGGTCTGTATTTGGTTTCATTATATATTTTACCTATATATTCCCCGATAATACCTAAACCTATTAATAAAAACCCACCAATAAAAAGTAATACACACATGATAGATGCATATCCAGCAACTTCTTTACCATTTATTAATGTTTTAACTATTAGAATTATTAAATATATGAACGCTGAGAAACTTGTTGCTAAACCTGTGTATGTAACCATTCTAAGAGGTTTTATGCTAAATGCAACTATACCATTAGTTGCATAATTGAATAGTTTACGAAATCCCCATTTTGATTTTCCAGCAATTCTTTTTTCTACTTCATATTCTTCATAATATGTTTTATATCCTAAATAACTAAATATTCCTTTAGTAAATCTATTCCTTTCACTGAATTCTAAAATAGATTTTACAACTTTTTTTCTAAACATTCTAAAATCAGAAGCACCGTTTTCAAGATGAATCTCAGATAATGAATTCATGATATTATAAAAACATTTTTGAAAAAATCTATTTTTATTTTGCTTTTGACACATTGCAATACAATCATATTCTTTATTGTCCTTTAGAAAGTTATACATTTTAACTAAATATTTAGGGTTTTGTTGTAAATCAGAATCTATTATAGAAACATAATCACCTTTAGAATGTAAGAGTCCTGCATATATTGCAGATTCTTTTCCATAATTTCTAGTAAAAGTGATTATTCTTACATGCTCTTTGTCACTATCATATATTTTTTTTAATTCTTCTAATGTATTATCATTTGATCCATCATCAATAAATATAAATGTATGTTTTATGGTTTTTAATTCATTCTTTGAACTTTCATAAAATAATTTAATTCCGTTTTCCTCATTATAGCAAGGAACTATTACATCTAGCATTTTACACCTAATATCCTAACTTTTCTTCTAAACTATCGTCATTTTCGATAAATTCTTTAACTGATATTTCTCTATATTTTGTCTTGGAATCCCTTAAATATATTTTTTCAATACCACTATTTATTATTACTCTTTTACACATAGCACAAGGCATAGACTTTTCAACATATTCACCAGTTTTTACATCTTTTCCAACTATATATAAAGAGCCTCCTATAATATCTTTTCTTGACGCAGATATAATTGCATTTTGTTCAGCGTGTACGCTTCTACAAAGCTCATATCTTTCCCCTCTAGGAACTTTTAATTTTTCTCTCATGCAGTAACCTAAATCAGAGCAATTAATTCTACCTCTAGGAGCTCCGTTATATCCAGTAGATATTATTTCATCATTTTTTACTATAACTGCACCCCATATTCTTCTAATACAAGTTGCTCTTTCCAAAGTAGCTTCTGATATATCTAAATAATAATTATTTTTATCAATTCTTGTCATAAAACCTCCTAACTAGCATTTGATAACAATTTCATACAAGTCTTTTTATATAATATTAATACATCTTCTTTTGAATTTTGTTCTTCTTCCATATAAATTTCACAACATATTCCTAACATATTTATAAATTCATCAAGTGAGATGTTTTTTTCAGTGTCAAAGTCATAAAAAGTAACGATTTTATTATTGTTTTGATCAAAATTATATTCTATTCCTACATAATCATATGTAAAAGATATTCCCTCTGAAAAATAAGTTAATGCAAGAAGAAAGTTATTTTCAAGTATATGAACAAAATAATTTATTTGTAAAATATATTCATTTTTATCATATAAAAATCTGTTAAGAAACTTTTCTTCCATTATAACCTCTTTTAATTCATATTATAAGAATATCATTTTTAGTTAAATATTTCAATTATTATTACTAATTATTAATTATTAGAATATTATTAATTGAGGATAAAATGAATACAAATTATAATTACGGATTAAATGATGAACTTGTTGTATTATCTAGAAAGAAATTCGGGAAAAATGTATTAACAAATAAAAAGAAGAAAACTTTTATCAAACTTATTATTGAGTCACTTGGAGATCCTATTATTAAAATATTAATAATTGCTTTATTTATTAAAATTATTTTTTTATTTCAAGAATCTAATATATTTGAAACAATAGGTATTGCGATAGCGGTATTTTTAGCTGCTTTTATTTCTGCATTATCAGAATATGGTAGTGAAAAAGCATTTGAAAAATTAAACAACGAAAATCAATATATTTCATGCAAAGTATTAAGAAATTCTAAAAAGATCATCATTAATTCAGAAGAATTAGTGGTTGGCGACATATTATATTTGGAAACTGGTGATAAGGTTCCGTGCGATTGCAAAATAATAGAAGGCACTACCACAGTTAACGAAAGTGCTTTAACCGGAGAATCAAAAGAGAAAAACAAAGTGATTAATGATAATTTGTTTATGGGAAGCATTATAAATAATGGTAATTGTAAGACGTTAGTTGTTAATATTGGAGACAACACGTATTATGGGAACATCGCATCCTTAGTGCAAGAATACCCTTTGGAAAGCCCTTTAAAAACTAGGTTAAGACATCTCGCAAAATACATTTCCACTATTGGCTATATTTGTGCATTTATAGTATTTTTATCTTATATGTTTAATGCTTTTTTTATATCAAAAGGTATAATTGATATTTTTAACTATAAGGAACTTTTTTCACATATTATATATGGATTAACATTAAGTGTAGCAGTCATAGTAATGGCTGTACCTGATGTTTGTAGTCCGAAAGGATGACGAGAAAAATAAAGGTAAATACGCTTAATAAAATATCATTGTCAATTATAGGACTTGTTAAAGTTCTTTTTTTATTTCAAAAAAAAATAATCATTGTACTAACTGATTATGGATTTTATAACAATATTTCTATTGCACTATCAATTTTCTTTTCGTAATTATCGAATACCATATCCCATTGCGAAACATAATATTGTATTGTAATATGATTTACTTCACTAATTTTTTTGCTACTTTTTTTAGCGATAGATTCTGCATATTTTTTTATTGGTTCAAATAGATACATTAGAGACCAACTCTTATGATTCGTGATTGAAAGTTTTTTTAATAAATCATATAACTTGTTTACTGATTTATGATTGTCTAGATCAATTTTTTCATAATCTATATTATTTATTTCTAATATGTAGTCAATTCTCTTATTATGAATTCTTAACAAATTGAGATTTTCTACAAAACCAGTAATTATTAGTTTTTTAATAGTGTAATCAAAGTATTTAATATAATTATTATTTCCTAAATACTTTTTACTGAATAGGTATTCATCATTTTGATGATAATTTAATATGGTTTCTAACATAAGCATCTTAG